>CALRVN010000096.1:0-11069 GCA_943371625.1 Hyphomicrobium sp. CS1GBMeth3 | reverse complement strand
CTGTAGATCGCTTCCGACCTCTCCCCAACGGGGAGAGGTTAAGGGGTCGGCTGACCGCAGCGGCGCTAGGCCGGCGGGCCGACGGGTTCGACAAGGCCTTGCCGCATGCAGGCGTAAACCAGCTCGATGTCGGAGCGGACGCCGAGCTTCGATTTTATCTCGTAGTGGTAGTTCGCCACGGTCTTGGGGCTGAGGTTGAACGCTTGCGCGATCTCGTCCGTCGATTTTGCGTCGAGGATCATGCGCAGAACTTCGAACTCGCGCGGTGAGAGCACCTCCATCGGCGAGGCATCTTCCGACAAGGTGCTGGTCGCAATGGCTTCCTTGATTTCCGCGCACAGCGCCGGGCGTCCCGCAAAGACGCTGCGGATGGCGGTGACGAGAACGTCCGGCGGGCTGCTCTTGGTGACATAGCCGCGTGCGCCGGCGCGAAAGGCCTGCTGCGCGTAGGTGGCGCTGGCGTGCATGGTGAACATAAGAACGCGCGCGTTCGAATTGCGCTGACGTATCTGGCGGACGAGGTCGATGCCGCCTCGTCCGGGCATGGATATGTCGACGACGACGACATCGGGGCTGCTGGTCTTGAACGCCTGATACCCTGAGGCGGCGTCCTCAGCCTCGGCGACGACGTCGATATCGGGATGCATCTCGATCAGCCGGCGATAGCCCTGCCGGACAACAGCATGGTCGTCGACGAGCAGCACGCGAATGGGTGTGCTCATTTACGCGCCTCGCTTCATTGTCGGGAACTCGACCTCGAGCCCGAAGCCGCCGCTCGGCAGCGGACCGGCGGCGAAGCTGCCGCTCAGGGCGACGACGCGCTCACGCATGCCGATGAGGCCGGCTCCGGCGGAGGTCGAGGGGCCGTCGCTATGGCGGCGGCCGACGCCGTCATCGATCACGGAGAGGCGGATGGTCTCGTGGTTACTCTCGGCGCTGCGGCTGAGCTGGACTTGAACCTTGCGCGCCTTGGCGTGTTTGGCTGCGTTGGTCAGTGCTTCCTGTACGATCCGGTAGACGTGGGCGCTGGTCTCGGCCCTCAGATCACCCAGCGTTCCGTTCGTCGCCATGGAGTATTCCGTGTCGCCCCGCGCGTTCTTGTTGTGCTGGGCGACGAGCGCCTCGAGGCTCGGCACCAATCCCAGGTCGTCGATTTCCTGCGGGCGCAGGTAGGTGAGCGTGCGGCGCAGCGTCAGCATCAGGCCGGACGCCATGCCTTCCAGTTCTCGCGTTTCGTCGACGAAGGAAGGGACCTCGCGCTGCGCCCTGGTCCTGACGCAGGCGGCGTGGGCGCCGAGCGCGCTCAGCTTTTGCGCGATCTCGTCGTGCAATTCGCGGGCGATGTGGCGCCGCTCCTGCTCCTGCGCGTCGACGAGACGGCGCGCCAGCTCGGTTCGCTCGGAGGTCGCGCTTTGCAAATCGCCCGACAGTGCGTTGAAGACTTCGCTGATGCGGTCGAACTCGGTGAGACGGAAAGAGGGTAGCCGATGGTCGAGCTCGCCCCGCGCGAGTCGGTTCATGCCGGAGAGGATTTCCTTGGCCGGTAGCAGCGCGCGATTGATGACGAAATAGGTGACGAGGCACAGGACAGCGACCAACGCCGCGGCGAAGCCGAGGAGCGGCGCGATAGTCGACCAGGCGCGGGAGGCCGTAGCCGTCGCATCGAACTCGGCGTGGACTTCGCCTTGCAGGGCGCCGCGATAGGTGATGGGTCGTGTCACGGACAGGGCGGAGTTGATCCACGCGCGATAGAGATCGACGAACCATGCGGGTGCGCTGTTCGAAGCCGCGTCCACACCGGCGCAGCTCGAGCGCTGCACCGAGCTCTTCGGGCCGCGAAACTCGAGGCACTGGCCGGGTTGAAGCGAGAGGCCCGCGACGAGGTCCCAGTCGGGAAAGCGCTTGGCGATATCGGTCGACCTGTCGATGCGGGAGAGCTGCAGGCCGAGCTGGCGGCTGACCATTTCGACGACGTCGGCGTTCTGCCGCTTCGCCTCCTGGGCCGTGCGATAGATGGCGAGGGCCGAGCCGGCGGCGAAGCAGGCCACGGCCACCAGCGTGATGCGTCTCACCAGCAGCCACTTCAGGTCCATTGCGGGCCACCTCGCGCGAAGTCGATTTCCGGCAGGCTAGGGGGCGACGCGGACGCTGTGAAGGGGCATGCCGGATCGTCAGGAAAATTGCCCAAGCGTCGGCAGGGGAAACGCCATTGGCGCCAACGGGCTGGGCGGCTGATCGTCGGTCCTAGGCAAGGCCGAAGGGGCGGGCGATGGCGTGGCTCGGCATTCAATCCGCGAAGGACGCGCTGCTTCTGGTCATGCTCGTGGCAGCCACCAGCGCCGCGATGGTCGCCGGTCTCTATCTGCAGATCGCGCCCGCGCGGGAACTCGTTTCCAGCCGCACGCAGGAGATGGAAGCGCTTTTCACCAGCCTGCGGCAGACGTCGGCCCGCTGCATATCGGAGCCCAAGGAATGACGGCATGGCTTCATGTCGTGTCGCGACGTTCAACCAAGCACAAGGAGGAAAGTATGAGGAAGGCTCTCGCTGCTGCGTTCATGATCACGATGGGCAGCACGGTGTTCGCGCTCGCGCATGACGCCGGGAACAAGGACGGCGTGAAGGAGCTGGCGCCGGAGGAAATCATCTTCCGCGACGACCCGGCGTTCCCGAATGGCGGGCAAACGGCGCTACTGCACGGCGACCCGACAAAGCCCGGGCTGTTCATTCTGCGCATCAAGTTCCCGGCCAACTACGTGGTGCCGCCGCACACCCATCCCGGATTCGAGACGGTGAGCGTGTTGACCGGCGCCATGGGGAGCGGCATGGGTGAGAAGGCAGACATCACGAAGGGCAAGATGCTGAAGGCGGGCGGCATGCTCGCGTTGCCGGCCAATCACGCGCACTACGTCTGGACGGGCGATGAAGAGACGATCATCCAGGTTGCGGCGGTGGGGCCGTTCGATCTGATCTACATCAATCCGGCAGACGATCCGCGCAAGAAGTGACAGCGCGGGTTTGCAGATATGACGAGGCCGCCGGCGCTTGCGCGCCAGCGGCCTTTCTCAATGCACGCGGTTCTATTCGTGACCGTTCAAGGCCGGTACGACGTCGGCGCTGGCTCGCGTCGTTGCGCGCCACGGCCACACGTAAGGGCCCGAGCGCCGCTGCGGCGCAGGACGCGCCTTAGCAAGGTCGCTGTAGATCTTGACGTAATCGGAGGCCATGCGCTTTGCCGTAAAGTGCTCGTCGAAGTGCTGGCGGATGCGCTTGGGAGAGAGCAGGCGCGCCCGTCGCACAGCCTCGACCGCGTCGTCCTCGTCGAGGGCGATGAAGCCGTTGATGCCGTCCTCGATGATCTCGGGAATCGCGCCATGGCCGAAAGCAATCACCGGTGTGCCGCAAGCGTTGGCCTCGATCAGGACCAGGCCGAACGGTTCGGGCCAGTCGATGAGGGTGAGCAGAGCGATGGCGCCTGAGAGGAATGCCGACTTCTGTGCGTCGTTGATCTCGCCGATGAACTCGACACCCGGGCCATCGAGCAGCGGGCGAATCTCATCGTTGAAGTAGTCTTCATCGGCGCGGTCGACCTTGGCGGCGATCTTCAGCGGGATGCCGCAGCGGCGCGCGACGCGGATCGCGGTCGGGAGGCCCTTCTCAGGCGAGATGCGGCCGAGGAAGGCGAGGTAGGCGGGTTCTTCCTTGCTCTCGACGCGGTGCAGAAGGTCGCCCGGCAATCCATGGTGCACGGTGCCGGCCCAGGGCGCTCCCGTCAGCAGGCGGCGCTGGGCGTGGGAGATAGATACGAGCGGGGCGTTGGGGAAGGTTTCGAATACGGGGCGGTGCTCGGGCAGATCGAGGCGTCCGTGCAGCGTGGTGACGAAGGGAGTGTTGAGGCGGGAGAATAGAGAGAAGGGATAGTAATCGAGATGGAAGTGCAGCACGTCGAATTCGGTGGACCGCTGCGCGACGTTTTCGAGCATGGTCATATGCAGCGCGTTTGGGTCGCGCACCATGCCATCGAGCCGCAACGCGCGCGGCCATCCTGACACAAGCTTGGCCTTGGTGACGGAGTCTCCGCTGGCGAAAAGCGTCACATCATGTCCGAGTTCGACGAGCGCTTCGGTCAGCCATGAGATGACGCGCTCGGTGCCCCCGTACAGCTTGGGCGGAACAGCTTCGGTCAGTGGAGCAATCTGCGCGATCCGCATCCGGCCTTCCCCATCATCGACGCAACAATCAGCAATAAAGAACCCGCGGTGGTCCGCGGGGCTGTCTGATTAACGGAGTGGTGGTCCTGTCGTTCCGCATTTGAGCAAGTGAATTTTGCGCTGCGGAAACCGATCCGGCAACGACGCGTTGGGGTAGCTCTCAACGCGAGGGCTCGATGGACGATCTATGTCGCTACGCTGACCGCCCCTTCAGCTTCATGGTGCGCTACGTTCTGCGCAATCCTGTCGCTCACGGGTTCATATTGGCGTGCGTCGCAGGAGCGGTCGCGTGCTCCATCGGCACGCAATATGGAGTCAAAAATCTCGTCGACACATTGTCGCAGGGATCTAACGCGGGTGCGGCGATCTGGTTCGCATTTGCCGCGTTGTTTCTTCTAATCGCGGCGGACAATCTGCTGTGGCGTGTTGCCAGCTATGTTGCGGCCGGCACGTTTGTGCGGGCTACGGGTGCTTTGCGGAAGGATCTCTTCCGCCACCTGACCGGGCACTCGCCCGGCTTCTTCGTCGACCGTCCGCCGGCGACGCTGACGAGCCGCGTCACTGCGACGTCCAACGCGCTTTTCACCATCGAAAATATGCTCGTGTGGAACGTTATTCCTCCGTGCGCGGCGACGATCGGCGCGGTTCTGCTGGTGGCCACGGTGAGCTGGAAGATCGCGGCGGTGCTTCTCGTCGCTGGCGGGCTCGTCATGTTCGCGATGTATCACATAGCGCGAGCGGGAGCGCCGTTGCACCACGAGTTCGCGAGCAAGGCGGCTGTCGTCGACGGCGAGATGGTCGACGTGGTCAGCAACATGTCGCTGGTCAACTCGTTCGGCGGCTTGCGGCGAGAGCACCGGCGCTTCGATCTCGCGGTTACGCGGGAGATGAGCGCGCGCAAGCGCAGCCTGATGCACCTCGAGCGGCTACGGCTGCTGCACGCACTGACCACGGTGCTGCTGACTTTTTGCATTCTGGCATGGGCGCTGTCGCTGTGGCAGCACGGCGGGGCGACGACGGGTGAGGTGGTGCTGGTGTGCACGCTCGGGATCAGCGTGCTCAGTGCGACACGTGACCTTGCGATTGCGCTCGTCGATGTCACGCAGCACATCGCGCGGCTTTCGGAGGCTTTGAAGAGCCTGCTGGTGCCGCATCAGATGCGGGACCATCCGCAAGCGACGTTGCTGAAGACGGACGGGGCGAGCGTGTCGTTCAACCGAGTTGGGTTCAGCTACGCCAACGGCGGGCGGGTGTTCGAAGATCTCGACCTCAGCATCCCGGCGGGGCAACGCGTGGCGCTGATCGGGCGATCGGGAAGCGGTAAGTCGACGCTGATCGCGCTGCTGCAGCGGTTCTATGATCCGAAGCACGGCAATATCAGGATCGATGGACAGGACGTGTCGCGCGTGACGCAGAACAGCCTGCGCAATGTCATCGCCGTGGTGCCGCAGGACATATCGCTGTTCCATCGCACGGTACGCGAGAACATTCGCTACTCGTGTCCGAACGCCAACGATGGCGAGGTTTGGGATGCGGTGGTGGCGGCGCGGTGCGATACGTTCATCCGCGACTTGCCGAAGGGCATGGACACGATGCTCGGTTCGCGCGGCGTCAACCTGTCCGGCGGCCAGCGGCAGCGCATCGCCATCGCGAGAGCGTTCCTGAAAGACGCGCCGTTGCTGGTGCTCGACGAAGCGACGTCGGCACTCGACGTGCAATCAGAGGAGGAGATCCGCCGCGCGCTACGCGAACTGATGCGAGGAAGAACGGTCATTTCCGTTGCACACCGGCTGTCGACGGTGCGCAACTTTGATCGCGTGGTTGTGCTGCAGTCCGGGAAGATCGTCGAGGACGGTCATCCGGAGCAGCTGCTCGACCGCCCGGGGCTTTACAGCGAGATGGTGCAGGGCGAGATCGCGCGACTGATGCCGGAGAGGCGCGTCGCTTGAATTGTTAACCTGCGAGCAACTTAACAACCAATTGCCGGCGCATTAACGTGCAAATCGCGCTCACTGCACAATGGCTGAGTGTCGATGGAGCTCAACCGACGGGCTGCTCGCGGTGTCGGGGCGTGCAACCTGGCACCGGGCCGCGAGTTATGCTGGAGCGAAGTGGCGCTCGGGGCGATCTGACGAGCAGGGGTGAGGATGCAGGTTCCGGATGCGCATGCCAGAGACGAGCCGATCGATGCGGAACTGGATGCGCCGTTCGAGGTTTCGGCGGTCAAGGTCGGATCTCGGGAGCGGTACGCGCTGAAGGCCGAGGATGCCTTCGCGATCATCGATGCGCATGGCGACATCAATGCGGATGGATCCGGCTCGGACGGTCTCTATAGCGCCGATACGCGCTACCTGTCGCATCTGCGCGTGAGGGTTATGGGGGCAGACGCGCTGCTGCTGGGTTCGAGCCTGGCGCGGGACGGAACTTACGCTCACGCCGATCTGACGAATGCGGACATCCAGGCCGAGGGCCGCACGCTGCTCGCGAAGGACCAGATTCATATCGAGCGGACCGTCTATGTGCGCGCGGGCGGTCTGCATCAGCGCCTGATGTTCAGCAACTACGGGCAGACGGACGTCGAGCTTCCAGTGTCGATCAGCTTCGACAACGACTTCGCTGACATCTTCGAAGTGCGCGGTACGTGTAGGAGCCATCGCGGGCGCCAATCGTTTCAGAAGACGGGGCCGGCGGAGATGACGCTCAGTTACGTCGGATTGGATGCAGAAAAGCGCACGACGCGGCTGTCGTTTTCGGCCGTGCCTGCCTCGCTGACACACAGGGCTGCCAATTACGTCTTCTCGTTGCCCAGCATGGGTAAGGCCGTCGTCGATATCGACATCGGCGTCAATCCCACGACGCAGCCGCGCCGGCAGTCGTTCCTCTCGGGCCTCCTTGGTACGCGTAAGGAGTTCGCGCGCAAGGTCGCCTGGTGCGACGTGAAAACGGGCAACGAGCAGTTGAACGTGGCGTTGCGGCGGGGCGGAGCGGACATCGCGCTGCTGATGACGCGAACGCCGCGCGGGGTCTATCCCTATGCGGGTGTGCCATGGTTCTCGACGCCCTTCGGTCGCGACGGGATCATTACGGCGCTGGAGCTGCTGTGGATTTATCCCGAGCTGGCGCGCGGTGTGTTGCGGTTCCTGGCGGCGCATCAGGCGCAACATGTCGACAGCTTCTCGGATGCGGAGCCCGGCAAGATACTGCACGAACTGCGGGGCGGGGAGATGGCGGCGCGGAAGGAGGTGCCGTTCGGCACCTACTACGGCAGCATCGACTCGACACCGCTGTTCGTGGTGCTCGCGGGGCAATACTGGAAGCGCAGCGGCGATTATGCGCTGATCCGCGAGCTGTGGCCGAACATTGAAGCGGCGCTGCGCTGGATGGACGAGTTCGGCGATCGGGACGGTGATGGCTTCATCGAGTACCACCGAGCGGCATCGTCGGGACTGGTCAATCAGGGCTGGAAGGATTCCGGCGACAGCATCTTCCACGCCGATGGTTCGCTGTGCCGCGGGCCGATTGCGCTCGTCGAAGTGCAGGCGTACGCCTATGAGGCGCGGTCGCTGGCGGCGGAGATGGCGCAGGCACTCGGTGATGCAGAGCGCGGGGAGCAGCTTTCTCTTCAAGCGCAGGAACTGCAGCGGAATTTCGAAGCCGCGTTCTGGTCTGACGAGCTTGGCGGATATGTCCTGGCTCTCGACGGAGAGAAGAAGCAGTGCCGCGTGCTGTCGAGCAATGCCGGGCAGGTCTTACGGTCGGGGATTGCCGAAACGGGCCGCGGCCAGAAGGTTGCCGAAGCGATGCTGTCGCCGCGCATGTTCTCCGGCTGGGGCATCCGCACGCTTTCGGACGGCGAAGACCGCTACAATCCGATGTCGTATCACAACGGATCGGTCTGGCCGCACGACAACGCGATGATCGGCGCCGGCTTGGCCGGGTTCAAGGCGGATGGTGTGGAGCGCGTGTTGAAGGCGATGCTGGATGCTGCAGCTGAGATGGATCAGTGCCGGTTGCCGGAGCTGTTTTGCGGTTTCCCGCGCCGGCGTGGCAGGGCACCTGTGCTCTATCCAGTCGCATGCTCTCCGCAAGCCTGGGCGAGCGGCGCGCTGTTCATGCTCCTGCAGTCGCTGCTGGGCCTCGAGATTGACGGGCGCAACCGCATTGTCCAGATGCGCGGGTCCGGCCTGCCGAGGTGGCTGCCGTTCGTCGAGGTGGCCGATCTGCCGATCGGCGGGGGCGCCTGCTCGGTTCGCTTCGAACGGGGCGAGAGCGGTCAAACAACGGTTATCGTACTCGCCAACAGTGCAAACGCGACGATCGAGATTGGCTGATCAGAGCAAAGGCTTTTAGGCCGCGCGGCTCGGGTTTTCGTTGGATGTGACGAGCTTTGGCGGCTCCGGCTTGGCGGGGCGCCTGACCGGCGGCGGCGAGAGCTTGGCGAACAGCCAATCTACCCACGCTGAAAAGAGCTTCGATAAACGCCCTGGCGGTGAACCTGCTATCATCTGGCAAAACTCCAAACATTAGCCAGATTTTTAACTAGCAGACGCGCGCTGCTTACTCTCGTGTCGTTTTCGTAATGTCGATTGCGTGTCATCAGTGGCGATCGCCGCCTTACACCAAAGGCTTGCGCCGAAGAGTGCTCCGCTGGAACCCAAGTCGGCAGCGGGGAATTGTCCTGCCCAGGCCCCCACGCGGGTGCGCCGATAGCGGTGTCAGACGAATGCTCAAAGAAGCGGTACAGGTCAAAGATGTCTCGGCTTCCTCTGAAGAGAGCGCCGAGGAAGCCGGGCTTCGGTTCGTAACCGACGACTCGGCCGGCATCACGCGGCGGCGCTCGGGCAAGCTGTTCGCCTATGACCTGCCGAGCGGACGCGAGGCGCAGGACGAGCGCACGCTCAACCGCATCCGCGCCCTCGCCATTCCTCCGGCTTGGACCGACGTGTGGATCTGTCCGCGCGCTGACGGGCATATCCAGGCTACGGGGCGCGATGCGCGCGGCCGCAAGCAGTATCGCTACCATACGGATTTCACGCGGGCGCGGGACGAGGTGAAGTTCGACCGCCTCTTGGCCTTCGGGAAGGCACTGCCGAAGGTGCGCCGCACGATCTCGCGTCACATGCGCGAGAAGGGGTTGGGACGTCGAAAGGTTCTGGCGACGGTTGCCTATCTGCTTGATACGACGCTCGTGCGCGTCGGCAACAAGGAGTATGCGCGCGAGAACAAGAGCTACGGTCTGACGACGCTGCAGGACCGCCACGTCACGTTCTCGGGGAGCGAGCTGCGATTCAAGTTTCGCGGCAAGACCGGCAAGGAGTGGAAGCTGGCGCTCAAGGATCGCAGGATCGCGCGCGTCGTGCGGTCGTGCCAGGAGCTGCCGGGGCAACACCTGTTTCAGTATGAGGACGACGACGGAACGGTGAGGCAGATTTCGTCGTCCGACGTCAACGACTACATCCGCGGTATTGCCGGACCGGACGTCTCGGCCAAGGATTTCCGCACGTGGGCCGGGACGGTGCTTGCCGCCATGGCGCTGCGCACTTGCGAGCCGGTCGAAGGCGAAGCCGCTGCGAAGCGCAACATCCGAAAGGCGATAGAGACGGTTGCGGCGTGCCTCGGCAACACGCCGGCGATCTGCCGGAAATGCTATGTGCATCCGGAAGTGCTAGCGGCGTATCTCGACGGGAGGCTTTCCAAGCTGCTCCAGCGCGCACCGGGGAAGACGTTGCAGCGGGCCTTCGCTGCCCTTCCTGCCGATGAAGCCGCTACGCTGCTTCTTCTGCATGTGCGCGCCACTGGCCGATGAATGTCGATCGGCGTTATTTGCGCTCGGCGCTTGCCTGTTTCTCGCGTTCGGCCAGATTGCTCAACGAGCGCACGTAGGCAGCCAGTTGCCAGACCTGCTCGTCACCGACCATAGCGCGAAATGAGGGCATACCCTTCGGGCGGCCCTCCCGGATGGTCGACGCAATGTTCTCCATGGACGACCCGTAGATCCAACTGTCGTCCATCAGGGCCGGTCCCATGCCGCCACCGCCGTTGAAGTGACAGCCTACGCAGTTGAAGGCGACGAACAGTTGGCGCCCGGCGGCGATCTGGTCAGGATTGCCATCGTACTTGGCGGCTTCGGGACAAGAGCCGCGCTCCGGTGGAACCCCGCCGGGAGCGAGATCGACGAGGGCGACCTCGCGGCATCCGCTTTGCGCGCCGGCGGCTGGTGGGTCTTTCATGGGCGCCGCGTGCGCGGCATCGGTATCAATTTTCCCGTCGCAGCCGGCGAGGGCGACGAGGCTCGCAAAGGCGATAAGACCGATCCAGTACTTCATGGTGCGTTCCCTGCGACTGATGGGGCCGTCGTTTCCGGGGTGTCGGTTCGCGGCACCCCATACGATTTGAGGACCGCATCGACGTCGGCTCGTCGATTGCGCAGCGCTCGGTCGATCTCATCCGAAAGAGCAAGCTCGCCCTTGCGGACCCCGATGGAGATGTCGAACGTCATCGGTTGCGCCAGCATAGAGCTGTCGAACAATATCGGGGTAAGCGTCAGGGGAACCTTCTCGCGCGTGGCGAAGTAGCCGGCCGTCGGCCCCCAGACGATGGCGGTGTCGAGTGTGCCGTTTCCGACTGCATCCATGATCGGTGCGAGCGGCGCATCGCTGCGGTAGTCGCCGTAGACGGGAAAGCCGCGCACGTTGGTCGTGATGCCCCGCTTGGCGAGGGCGGCTACCGGCGGGGTGTTGGCGCCGTCGTCGCCGATGAGCTGGACGCCGATCTGCAGGTTGCGCAGCGCGGGGTCGTCATAGCCTCTGATGGGCGCTTCCCCGGCACGGCGCACGAACACATAGCTCGAGCGATAGTAA
>CALRVN010000095.1:0-11076 GCA_943371625.1 Hyphomicrobium sp. CS1GBMeth3 | reverse complement strand
CGGTGGACGATGAGCTGCCGGTAGCTGACGAGACCTCGAAGCTGACGATCTATCGCCTGGTGCAGGAGGGATTGACCAACGCGCTGAGGCACGCCAATGCGACGAGCATAGAGGTGACGATCGGGGCGGTGGCGTCCGGCGAGGTGCCTGCGGGCGTCGAGTGCGGCGAGCGCCCGGTGATCCATGTCGCCGTCGCCGACAACGGACGCGGCTTGCCGCAGGGTGCCAAACGTAGCTACGGCATTGCCGGCATGAACGAACGTGTCTGGGCATCGGGCGGTGAGATGCGGATGACGAACGCCGTGGGGGGCGGCGTGCGGCTCGAGGCGTGGGTGCCGGCCGGTTTGCCAGACGGCAATGAAGGTGCTGCACCGGCCTGAGCGCTGTGGCGGTGTGTTGCGCGAACGGCACACGCAATCGCTAGCTGTGTGTCCCGTCCGCCTAAGTTTGGAAACGCTTTTCTCAATCTCTGAAATTTCGGACTGGCACCCTCGGCATTACTCATGGAGAGACGGGAGAAGAAGACGCGGCAAAGTTTGCCAATAAGGACTGCGCTTTTTGCTCCTGCGTAGTGCGTAACCGGCGGCGCTCGTACCAGTGCCGGCGGTCGGGGGGAGTAAATAGTAATGCGTATGTACCGCGTGGGGTCGGTTTCCGTTGCGGCCCTGTTTGCCGTTTTGTCCACGTCCGCCTTGGCGCAAGCGCCGCCCACGCCGGCTCCGACTGGCGAGCAGTTGCCGCCGGTCGAGGTGATCCAGAAGCAGGCGACGCCTGCACCCGCCGCTAAGAAGCAGTCCGCCGCTAAGAAGAAGTCGGTGTCGCCGGCTCCGCAGGCTCCTGCCGCGGTATCGGCCGGGCCCGACCCGGAAGAGATCAATCCCAACTCGGTCTATGGGTCTCCTGCCGCAGGTGGCGCGGCAGCGCGCGCCTATGACGGCGCCGTTTCGCCGGTCAACCCTACCCAGATCATCCCTACGAACCTGCACGGATACTCCAGCTCTGCGTCGCAGATCACGCCGAAAGACATCCAGGAGCAGCAGCCCCGCAACGTCAACGAGGCGCTGACGCGTATTCCTGGCGTCATCGTCATCAATGACGACGCCAACGCCCATCACGGCGGCATTGGCCTGCGCGGCTCGCCGCCGCGTCGGTCGCGCAAGATGCTCGTGATGGAAGACGGCCATACCGTCAACCTGGCGCTGTGGCTCGACCCATCGGTGCACTATTGGGCACCCGTGGAGCGCATGGAGAGCGTGGAAGTCATCCGCGGTACCGTGATCAACCACGGCCCGAACAACAACTTCGGCATCATCAACTCCAGAAATCTCTCGCCTTTTGGAGCTAACGAGACGGTCATCAGCTCGGCCATCGGCTTCACGCAATTGAGGGGCGGTTGTCACGAGTACGAGGACGAGAACGGAGACGATCAGGAGCGCTGCAAGGGCGGATCGACCGAAGAGTCGTACAAGTGGCACGTGCACACCCGCCAGCAAGTCGACAACGTAGGCTTCGTTGCCTCGTATACCGGCGCCGACGTCCAGGGCACGTGGGATACCGAGCGTCTGCGCGTCAATGACTTCTATGGCGCATTAGGCTTCAAGGGATCGAGCTCGGACGTCGTCGTTTCACTCATCCATGCCCGCGAGAAGGACAAGTACGACGAGCAGAACTTCCTCGGAGGCGTTGAAGCGGAGCTTTCGAACGCGACGGAACAACAGGCGGAAGATTTTGCCGAGGAGCTGGCAGAAGAATATCGCGGCGGCGCCGAACGGGCGTTCCACGCCCTCGGAAATTGCAAGTCGTGCTATGCGCCAGACTCGCATTTCAACACCTACACCGGCGAGGTCTGGCGCGGGCAGATCGTCCACAACGCATACCTGGATGAGGACACCACGGTCACCAGCCGGGTCTATGCGGGCTATCACCGGCGCGACCGCTACCAGCTGGTCTCGCCCAACGCGGACGTTGGTGGCAGCATCGGCGATGCTCCCGAGGCCGAGGAAGGCAACGGCATTCCCGGAGATGAAGACGAGTATGGTTCGATCGAGCTGAGCGAGGACAGCATGTTCGGGCGTCTGCGCACGTTCCGGCATCTCGGCGGCGAAGTAAGAGGCGAGTGGGCGAACCGCAGCCTGTTCGGCTTCAAGCAGGATCTGCAGGCGGGTATCCGCTACGAATACCAGGACATGACCAACAAGAACGTTCTGGGGCGTGAGGGCGAGGTGCTCGAGGACGGAGACAAGGGCTCTCTGGCGTTCTTTGACCGGTCACTCAACGCCAATACTGTCTCGGCATTCCTGCAAACCAACATCCATGTCGCGAGAGACTTCAACGTCGTGCCCGGCGTGCGCTTCGAGTGGTTCGACGTAAGCCGTCGGAACCGTGTCGTTGCGGCGGAAGAGGGCGAGGCCGAGGAAGGGAATGATGACGGCGAACTCGAGATTGAAGGCATCGATTTCAGCCCCAACCCTGCACGCGAGAGCTATTCCAGCTTCAACGCGTTGCCGGGTATCGCGTTTGCCTACACGGGCCTCAAGAACACCACCGTCTACGGCGGCTACCACCGCGGCCTGACGACAACGGTGCTGCGCAACGAAGACTTCCCGGCTCCTGACGAGATCGGCGACAACTTCAACCTCGGCCTGCGCTCGACTGCGATCAAGGGTGTCGCGTTCGAGGTGGCCGGCTTCTACCAGCTCTTCAAGGACTTCCAGTACGGCGAATCCTTCTCGGCCATCGCCACCGACCGCGAATTCGGCCGTGCTGCCGACGTGACGATCAGCGGTGTCGAGCTTTATGGCCGGCTCAATTCGCAACCGTTCACTGGCGGTCCGCTCAATCTCTTCGCCGAGGGCAACTATACCTACGCCCGCAGCGTGCTCGAGAGTGCATCGAGCGACGGCACTGACTATAGCGGCAACCGCGTTCCCGAAGTGCCGTGGCACGTGGCGGCCCTTACCGTCGGCGTAGAAGGCACCACCGGTTGGCGCTGGAACGCCAGCACCACGTGGACCTACCGTGGCTCGTTCTTCACCGACGCCGCGAACACTCCCTACGGCGTATACGAAGGCGAGTGCGAGCTGGAGGAAGGCTCGACCGACGATTACGAATGCGAGGTCGAAGAAGCCGGTGAGGGTGGTGGTGTTCCCAGCGTCTGGCTGCTGTCGGCTCGCTTCAACCTCGACATCGGCAACACGGGTGCAAGCGTGTTCGTTGCCGGCGACAATCTGCTCAACGAGTTCTACATCTCCGACCGTGAGGACGGCATGAAGTCCGGCCTCGGCCGTACGGTGTGGACCGGCTTCAAGTACAAGTTCTAAGACGCACTACTCACTACGCACGTACTCGACGCGCGTTGTTACCGCCTCCACTCCCCCCAGAGTGGAGGCGGCCTTTTTTTGGGGGGGGCGGAGCCCTATGGGGCGACGTCGGCCGACGCTTTGCTGTAGCTCGACAACTCGCGCACAACGGGGCGCTGGGCGAACTGAGCCGTGGTGAGATCGGGCGGGACGTTCGCGGCGGCGGCGGAGTGGTGCAGCAGCCGGTGCTTGTTCATGATCTTGGTGAGCAGGGCGGCGAGCGTGACACCAGCCGTTCCGGCGAGATCCTCGCCGGGAGATTCGATGAAGGCGAGGCCGCGGTTGTGTGCCTGGCGGTAGCGGGCGCGCTCGACGACGGCGCCGGGCAGAAGATTGAAATCGGAAACCTCGACGTAGGCGCGCGCGGCTTCCTCCTCGTCGGGCTCGAGCAGGCGCGACAGGGCGACGTAGAGCCGCGACTTCGGCACGCCGGACGCCTTCAGCGCGTAGAACAGTTCGACGGCGGGCTGCAGGTCGTCGAAGCACGCGCCTGACGGCTGCACAACGAGATGGGCGACGCTGGCGATCTCGAGCGTCAGCTCCGGAGCATTGCCCGGGGCATCTACGATCAGCAGGTCGGAGCTTTGCTCGCTGGCGATGGCAGAATCCACATTGCTGTAGCTCTGCACGTTGAGCGGCGGGAAGTGAGCGGCGTTTTCGCGGAGGCGCTGCCAGCGGAGCGAGGTCAGCTGACCGGCATCGAGATCAGCCAGTGACGTAGAGAGGCCGCGGCGGGCAGCGACGGTGGCGAGGGCGCGAGCAAGCGTCGACTTGCCAACTCCGCCTTTACGACTAACGAACGCGACAACGACTGTCATTGTGTGACCGATGATGGGATGCCAAGGTCGAAGAGATCACAAATGCCGCGTATGGTTAAAAAGCGGCGGATTGGCGACTGGGCGAACGATCGTGTCATCCGGCAGACCGCCATGAATACAGCAAAACATCGTTATATCAGAGGCTTGTACCGATGAGCGAAGCAAAGCTCTCAGCTGCCGCTGGGGCTCCGAGAATGAACGACCTCAGCGCGTTCTGGATGCCCTTCACGGCCAACCGGGACTTCAAACGCGCGCCGCGGCTGTTCGTGCACGCCGAGGGCATGCGCTTCACGACAGACGACGGGCGCAAGGTGCTGGACGGCACGTCGGGGCTCTGGTGCGTCAACGCCGGGCACTGCCGCGCACCGATCGTCGAGGCGATCCGCCAGCAGGCGGGCAATCTCGATTTCGCCGGCAGCTTCCAGATGGGGCACACCAGGGCGTTCGAGGCGGCGTCAAAGGTTGCCAGCATCGCGCCGGCGGGCTTCGAGCATGTGTTCTTCACCAACTCGGGTTCGGAAGCGGTCGACTCGGCACTGAAGATCGCGATCGCGTATCACCGGGCGAAGGGCAACGGCAGCAAGGTTCGCTTGATCGGGCGCGAGCGCGGCTATCACGGCTCCAACCTCGGTGGCACGGCGGTCGGCGGCATTCTCGGCAACCGGCGGCTGTTCGGTGCGCTGGTCGCAGGAGTCGACCATCTGCGGCATACGCATGATCTGGCGCGCAACGCCTACAGCCGGGGCGAGCCGGAGCACGGCGCGGAGCTGGCGGACGACCTGGAGCGGCTGGTCGGCCTGCACGATGCCTCGACCATCGCGGCCGTCATCGTCGAGCCGGTGGCGTGCTCGGCGGGCGTCTATATTCCGCCGAAGGGGTACCTGAAGCGGCTGGCGGAGATCTGCGCGCGGCATGACATCCTGCTGATCTTCGATGAGGTCATTACCGGGTTCGGGCGGCTGGGGACGCCGTTCGCGGCCGACTATTTCGGCGTGACGCCGGACATGATCACTTGCGCCAAGGGCATCACCAACGGCGCGGTGCCGATGGGCGCGGTGCTGGTGCAGGGAAAGGTGCACGACGCGTTCATGACCGGGCCTGAGACCGCGATCGACATGCCGCACGGCTATACCTATTCCGGGCACCCGCTGGCGGCTGCTGCTTCGGTTGCTACGATCGATCTGCTGAAGGCCGAGGGCCTTCTGACGCGCGCGGCCGAACTTGCTCCGTACTGGGAGGAGGCGGTGCATTCGCTCGAAGGACTGCCGCACATCATCGACGTGCGCAACATCGGGCTTATCGGTGCGATCGAGTTCGATCCGGTTGCAGGCGCGCCGGGCAAGCGCGGACATGCGCGGTTCCTGGAAGCATTCAAGCGCGGCATCCTGGTGCGTGCGACGGGCGACGTGATTGCGCTCGCGCCGCCGCTGATCATCAGCAAGGCTGAGATCGACGAACTGATCGGTACGCTCTCGGGCGTGCTGAAGGACGTGCAGGATTAGGCAATTCTGTCATCCCGGGCGAAGCGAGCATCGCAAGCGAGACCCGGGATGCAGCGTTGTGAAGCCGCAGGCACACTTCGTGTCTTCGACGGGCTTCATGCTGGATCCCGGCTCAGCGGTCGCTGCGCTCCCTTGGCCGGGATGACAGACTTCTAGTAAGCGCCCTGAACGGCGGTGCCGTCGGATTGCTGCCGTGCTTGCAGGCGGTCGAGGGCCTTCTTGCCGAAGAGCAGGAACAGCGTCGGCGTCAGGAAAGCGTCGAGCAGCGTTGCCGAGATCAGGCCACCGAAGATCGTCACCGCGACGGGATTGAGGATCTCCTTGCCCGGCTCGTCGGCGCCGATGAGCAACGGCACGAGCGCGATGCCGGCGGCGAGTGCGGTCATCAGGACCGGGCGCAGGCGCTCCAGCGTGCCGCGCACGATCATCGGCACGCCGAACGTCTCGCCCTCGAACAACACTAGATTGATGTAGTGGCTGATCTTCAAAATGCCGTTGCGTGTCGCGATGCCGGCGAGGGTGATGAAGCCGATGGCGCTGGCGACAGAGAACGGCTGGCCGGCGATCCATAGCGCGGCAACCGAGCCGATGAGGGCGAGCGGCACGTTGCCCATGACGATCAGCGCCAGGATGGAAGAATTGTAGCGCGAGTACAGCACCACGAAGATGAGAAGGAGCGAGGCGGCGGAAAGTGCGCCGATCATGCGCGAGGCTTCCTCCTGCGCCTGGAACTGACCTTCGAGGCTGGCCGAGTAGCCCTGCGGGAACTTGGTTTCGGCGATCGTCTTGCGAATGTCCTCGACGATGCGCGCCATGTCGGAGCCGTCGGTGTTGGCGAAGACGGCGATGCGCCGGCGTCCGTTCTCACGCTGGATCTGGTTGGGGCCGTCGGTTTCGAATACGTCGGCGATGGTGCCGAGCGGAATGCGGCCGGCGGGGCTCTCGATCAGCATCTCGCCGAGCGCCCGCGTCGAGCGATCCGCATCGGAGAGGCGCACGACGACGTCGTAGCGCTTCGACTGATCGACGATCTGCGAGACGAGGCGCCCGTTGGACAGGGCGCCTAGGGCTTCCGTCACCTGGCTGGGGTTGAGGCCGTAGAGCGCGGCCTTGGCATAGTCGACGCGCACCTGCAGCTGCGGGATGCGCACCTGCTTTTCTGTCTGGAGGTCGACGACGCCCGGGATGGACTTCAAGCGCTGCTCGAGCGTGGCGGCCAACCCGCGCAGGGTGTCGTAGTCGTCGCCGTAGATCTTGAGCGCGATCTGGGCGCGCACGCCCGACAGCATGTGGTCGAGGCGATGGGCGATGGGCTGGCCGACGGTGACGCTTGCGGGCAGCACCGCGAGGCGCTGGCGAATGTCTGCGAGCACCTGCTCGCGGCTGCGGTCGGACTTGGCGAGGTCGACATCGAGCTCGCTGTTGTGGACGCCCTCGGCGTGCTCGTCGAGCTCGGCGCGGCCGGTGCGGCGGCCCACCGATTTCACCTCCGGCACTGCGGCGACGATGTTCTCCGCCAGGCGGCCGATGCGATCCGACTCGGCAAGGCTGATGCCGGGCTGCAGCACGACGCTGACGAGCACGGTGCCCTCGTTGAACGTCGGCAGGAATGCGCGCGGGAGCGCGAAGCCTGCGATGGCGGCCGCGGCGACGGCGACAATGGGAATGCCCAGAACGAATGTGGGCCGGGCGAAGCACCACCTGAGGCCGACTGCCTGCCAACGCTTGAGGACGCGGACCAGGGCGCTATCGCGCTCGGACAGCGAGCGCATGCGCGGCAGGAGCCAGAAGCTCAGCACCGGCGTGACGGTGAGCGAAACGAGGAGGCTGGCGAGAATGGAGACGATGAAGGCAATGCCGAGCGGCGTGAACAGGCGCCCCTCGATGCCGGACAGCGCAAAGACCGGCAGGAATACCAGCACGATGACGAGCGTGGCGTAGAGGATGCCGGAGCGCACCTCCATGGCGGCGGAGGTGATGACCTGCACCAGCGTGCGCTCGTCGTTGCTGCCGCCGGCGGCGCGGTGCAGTCCGAGGCGGCGATAGATGTTCTCGACGTCCACCACGGCGTCGTCGACGAGGGCACCGATGGCGATGGCGATGCCGCCGAGCGTCATGGTGTTGATCGACATGCCGAAGGTCTGAAAGACGATGAGGGTCGTCAGCACTGATAGCGGGATGGCGATGAGGGATATGAACGTCGTCTGCCAGTTGAGCAGGAATAAGAAGAGGACGACCGCGACGCAGATCAACGCCTCGACGAGCACCCGCAGCAGGTTGGTGATGGAGCTTTCGATAAATGTCGCCTGGCGGAACTGGATGTCGCTGGCGCGTACGCCCTCCGGCATCACGCGCTGCAGCTCGGGCAGCATGGCCTCAATGCGTTCGGTGATGCGCACGGTGTCGGCGTTGGGCTGCTTTTGCACGGCGAGGATGACGGCGGGTTGGCCGTTAAAGCCGGCATCGCCGCGCTTGGTCCGGGCGGCGAAATCGACGTCGGCAACCTGATGCAGGGCAACGACATGTCCGTCGCGGTAGGCGACGACGAGGTTGCGCAGATCCTCGATGCGGGTGGTGCGCGCGATGTTGCGGATGAGGAATTCGCGCGCCTTGAGGTCGACGAATCCGCCGCCGGTGTTGGCGCCGAACTCCTTCAGGGCCTTCTCGATGGTGCCGAAGCTGACGTCGAGGCTGGTCATGCGGCGCGGATCGGGGACGACGCGGTATTGGCGCACCTCGCCGCCGATGGGGATGACCTGCGCGACGCCGGGGACCGTCAGCAGCTGCGGGCGGACGGTAAAGTCTGCCAGCTCGCGCAGTTGCATCGGGCTCGCCTTGTCGCCGGACATGGCGATGAGCATGATCTCGCCCATCACGGACGAGATCGGCCCCATCTGCGCGCTGACATTGCGCGGGAGCTGCTCGCGTACGAGCTGCAGGCGCTCGGCGATCTGCTGACGGGCGCGGTAGATTTCCACCGACCAGTCGAACTCGACGTAGACGATGGAGAGGCCGACGCCGGAGACGGAGCGGACGCGGGTCACGCCCGGCATGCCGTTCATTGCCGTTTCGATGGGATAGGTGACGAGCTGCTCGACCTCCTCGGGGGCGAGGCCTTCGACCTCGGCGATCAGGGTCACGGTCGGGCGATTGAGATCGGGGAAGACGTCAACGGGCAGCTGGCGCAGTGTCATCAGTCCGTAGAATGAAAGCGCAAGCGCGCCGATGACGACGAAGAGCCCGTTGGCGAGGCTGGCGCGGATGATGGCGTCAAACATGATGGCGGCTCCCCGTCAGCGCACTTGGTTGAGCAACTCGGCGCCGTCAACGACGACGCGGCTGTCGTTTTCGAGGCCGGCGATGACGACGACGCTATTGCCGTCGAGCGGGGCGATGCGCACGGGTCGCGGCACGAACTGCTGCGGGGCGGTCTTGATCCACACGCGCGGGAGGCCGTCGGGGCCGCGGACGACGGCATCGTCCGGGACGACGAAGCCGTCGATTGGCTTCCCCTGCTGCACGAAGACCTTCACCGCCGAGCCGATGACGAGGCCGTCGTGCTGCTCGTCGACCTTGAACTGCAGCGGCTGGGTCTGCTGTCGCAGCGCGGGCGCGCGGCCGATGTAGGCGAGCTTGATCGAGTGGCCGTCGGTGTCGTTGGCATAGGCCGCAGTGATTTCCGGAGCAGCGTGCTCGGCGCCGCTGATGGCCTCGATCCACAGGCGGTGCGGGTCGACGATTTCGAACAGGGTCTCGCGCGTGGTGACGACCTGGCCGGCGCGCACGTTGGCGACGGAGATAACGCCCGCGACCGGCGCCTTCAGAGGCATAAGCTCGGTGTCCTTCGGCGTCAGGACGCGCTGCTGCTCGCGCAGGGCTTGCAGCTCGGCGCGGGTGTCATCGATCTCGCGCTGGGCGACGACGTTCGAGATGCGCTCGAGGCGTGCGAGCTTCTGCTCGGCGATCTTGAGCTTGCCGGCGACCTCGGCGGTGAGCTGCTGCATGGTGCCGAGATCGGCAATCGGGATGCTGGGCGAGAGATAGGCGAGGACCTCTCCGGCTTCGACGCGCTGGCCGACGTGCGAGATACCGCGGCCTGCCAATTCGATGCGGCCGTCCATGGGAGCCTGCACCTGGCCGAAAGAGGACGGATCGGGGACGACGGTGCCGATCAGCTCGCGGCTCGGCCGCGCTTTCTCGGAGCGCGCGAGGATGGTGCGCACATGCAGCAGTCGCTGGCTCGCCTTGGGGAGGTAGACGTCGCCATCCGGCATGCGGCGGGGGACGTTGGCGGTGCCGGATGTGGCGGCCGGCTCCTCGTCGTGGCCTTCGTGGGCGCGCGAAGGCGTGGGTTGTGTTGCAACGAGCGGGGCGGATAGGGCGACGACGATAAGTGCGCGCAGGACGTCGGTGGGTGTGCTCGTGGTTTGGGGCGCCGCCTCGTCGCGGGGAATGGGGACCGGGCGGAAGGCGAACGCGGCGACGAAACCGAAGGCGGCGTCGACTGCGGCCAGCAGCCAGGTTGCAGGCGAGGCGAGCAAGGCCACCCACGATACGGCGGCGGCGGGTGTCTCGGCCTCGGCGGTGGCGACGTCCAGTTCGCCGGCGAGGTCAGTTTGCGCGCCCCCGACGGTGATGGCGAACTTCAATGGCTTGTGGCCGGGCTCATCGGCCCATGGTGCGGGAAGCGTGTATGTGCCCGGGCCCATCTCCTTTGCGGAGCCGGCGGCAATGCCGTCGGCGGTGACAGTGATCGTCGCCCCTACAACGGGCTCGTTGGTGGCGCTGCGATCGAGATAGATCGTCAATGTGCGGTCGGCGACGAGCGCGACAAGCTCGAGGTCACTGCCGCTCAGCTCGACTTGCGGCGCGTGCGCGGCAGTTGCTGTGATTTGCTCGCCCGCTTTCGGCAGGACGGTCTGGTCATCGTGCGCGTGATCGTCGTCGCCATGCGCGTTGGCGGCGCATGCGAGCAGGAGCAGGCAAAGGGTCGCCGTGAGAAAGCGGATCATGTCGGCCGTTCCGAAGCTTGAGGAGCATCGAGATCGGCGCGGGGAGCAACCAGCTCGCTGGCGCTCGCGATGTCAGGAATGCGGGACGCGTCGTAGCGTTCGCAGCCTAAGCCGTGCCGATCCGCGAGAGAGCGGAGCTAGGCCAAGAGGCGCGGAGGGCGAAGCGGGGGATGCGGCAGCTGTCCGTAGGGAACGGCGCCGTTGGGGTCGAAGCGGAGCTGTCCGATACCGTTGACTGGCGGCGCCGTCGCGACGGTCACGAGAATAGCGGTCGCGGCGCAGCAGTGAGCGTGGACGTGCGTGCAGCCGTGGTCTGAGCCCGGCTGCTGGTCGGCGTCGCCATGGTCGTGTTGATCGGCGACTTGCTGGTCCGCGGCTGCGAAGG
>CALRVN010000094.1:0-11126 GCA_943371625.1 Hyphomicrobium sp. CS1GBMeth3 | reverse complement strand
GCAAACGCACTCGGCAGCGCGCATTCGCACACCGCAATCCCGTCGCGCACATCCTTGGTGTTGCGCATGTCGATGAGGCCGTTGACCGCCTGCCCCACCGGCTGCACCTGCGCCTTCGGCGGATTGCCGACCCCGATGCCGTTCACTTCCATGTCGTTGTTGTAGGCCAGAGCGATGGCGTCACCGTTCGACGTGAACCGGCTACCGAGCCAATGCGAAACCGCCAGCCCCTGCGCCTGCGAGCGCAGCAGGATCTCGGTCGACCCCAGCGTGCCTGCACCCAGCACGACGATATCGGCAGTGACGAAATACTGGTGCCCGCGCGGCGTGTCCGCTTCCGTCGGAGATGCCCACACCCGCCAGCCATGGCGTTCGTCCTTCGACAGCGACAGGACGCGCACGCCGGTGAAGATCTCCGCACCGAACGCCGCCGCATCGGCGATGTAGGTCGTCGCAACCGTCGTCTTTGCCCCGACGTTGCAGCCGCCGCAGCAGTCGCCGCACTCCTTGCACGCTTCCTGGTGCACACCCGCCGCGTTGGGACCGCTCTCGTACGCGACATGCAGAGGGATGGGCGTGATCGGCCGATCGAATGCCGAAGCTGCAACGCGCAACGCCCGCACCTTGTCGTAGGACTGCGAATTGCGCGAAACTTCCGGTCGCAGCATGTGCCGCGCGCGTACGAAGCCCTCGGCCAGCAGCCGGTCGCCGCGCACCTGCACCGGCCATGCCTCGTCGTTGAACACGCGAGAATCCGGGGCGAGACAGACGTTGGCATTGATCAGCGACGTCCCGCCAAGCCCACACGCCATCAGCACGTTGATGTCATCGCCGGCGCGGATATCGAACAGCGCCGAGGCCGATCCCAGCCGCCCATGCCCGCCGCTCACCTGCGCCTCGCGCGTGGCCTGAGTGACGTTCTCGGGGAAATCGCCGGGCTGAAACTCTCGGCCGCGCTCCAGCACGGCGACCTTGCGCCCGCAGCGCGCCAACCGAGATGCCGCAACGCCGGCGCCATAGCCCGACCCCACCACGACCACGTCGTAGTGTGCCTTGAGCTCAGTAGCGGGCATCGCCAGCCGCCCCTGCATACGCCTTACATCCCCTCGTGTTCGCAGCATCCGCAATGTGGAGCTGCGCCGTTTCTCGTTGTCATGCCACGCCGGCCGATACCTTCTTTTCGGGCCGCTTGATATCTCCGACACGGATCTCGATGGGACCGTCGATCAGGCTCGGCCGCAACGGCCGCGCGGGTACGATCGTCGGTCCACTGGCCGCGCCTAGCCCCGTGTCTTTCGTCTTCCGCCACGCCCAGCGCCGCGGCGTACGCCGCAGCCCGATCGGGTAGATGGTCAGCTTGTTCGGCTCGACCTTCATGCGCAGGAAATTCTTGTAGTCGGGGATGCCCATCGACGCGAAAGCCTGGTCACAATGCATCCCGAAGAGACAGCTGATCGTGAGATAGGCGCCCCACACGAACCCGGCTACGAGACCGCCGATGAAGATCATCGTCAGCGGGAAGATCACGATGGTGCGGAACAGCTCGCGCACATCGGCCGACGATTTCAGCTGCAGGTTCTGCAGCAGGTCTTTCGCTTGCGGCCACAGCGTATCGACCAGGTAAAGCGAGAAATACGACACCGCGAAATACAGCGCGATCATCGCCGCGATGTGCGCCGCCCAATGCAGCGTGCCGAGCAGCAGCTTGATCTTGCCGCCGCGCGCGCCATCGGCGTAGCCATAGAGCACGACCCATAGCGCCAGGCACCATATGCCCAGGATGACGTTCGTCGCGGCCGCCAGCGGCGCCAGCAGCAGTATTCCGGGCCACCAATGGAAGTTCGGGTCGCGGATCAACGTTTCGCCGACGCTCGTGCCATTGTACGGCGTCGTCGAGAACATCCAGATCATCACCCAGTAGATGACACCGAGCGCCACCGCATAACCGTAGTTGTGGAACGGGAACATCAGCGTCCACAGGCTCAGGCGACGGCTTTCGCTGCGCGACGGCCAGCACGACGGCTTGTCCGTGCTCTCGCCGTTCTTGATCTGGCACGTGAGGTCGAGGTCGAGCTTCTTGCCGCCCCAGGACACCTTGCGCCGGTCCTTGAGGTAGTGCGTCGGCGAGAAGTAGGCGCCGCCTCCGCCCGCCGTGATGAACTGCGTGCCGGTGTTCTTCGATTCATAGCGGCTGTAGTGGTGCAGGTCGCCGGCCACCACGGCCGTGATGCGCGCGCCGGCATCCGTGGCGATCTTGGTGATGGTCGAGAGATTGTCCTCGCCCTGCAGCTTCTCGTCCTTGTCGTAGTTCCAGCTCGGCTCCGCCGTGCACAGGATGAGCTTCGGCGCCTCCGTCGGGTGCGCCTTCATCGCCTCGGCGACGCCCTCGAAATAGAGGATCTGCCCGGCGTCGAGATACTGCGCCAGCTGGATGTCCGCGCCCCAGATCCACCAGTTGTGCGGCAGCCGGATCGCAAAATAGCTGCGGTGCTGCGGGCAGAGCCAGCCGCCGATGCGGTTCTCCGCGGCGTGCCCGAAGCGCGCCTTGCAGAACATGTGATCGAACGAGGAGAGCCCGTCGTACCAGTCGTGATTGCCCGGCAGCACGAACAGCAGCCGCCGCCAGTTTCCATCGGCAGCCGACGGCAGCGCCGTCGAGTACGGCATTGCAAACCGCTCGCGATAGGCCTGCCGCGTCGGGAACGGATAGACCTGGTCGCCGCCCATGATCAGCATCTTGGCTGCAGGCAGCGATCCCGCGCCTTCAACGTCGATCTGCGGCTGGCTAACCAGCGACGCCATCGCATAAGTTGAGTCAAAGCCGTCGCCGAGATCGGCGATGTAGTCGACCCACACGGTATTGCCGTCACCGAGCTGGCGAAGGTCGGAATAATTGTACCGCCCGACGACCGTCTTCATCACCTCCGGCGCGAAGCCATCGATGGTCGCCTGCATGATCCGCTGATCTGCGTACTGCCCGAAAATCTCCGATACGACGGAGCGCCAGCCGGTGCTGACAAGATGTGCGGGGCTGTACCAGCGCACCATCTTAGGGAGCGCCTTTAAGTCGATCTCCCCCGAGCCGTCGGCCATGCGGAATTCCCCCGTACGCCATACTTTCTTACGAGCACAAGCCCCCGGCCCGTCTCTTGATTAGAGAGACTCTAGGTTGGGTATCTGGAGGAGTCCAGAACGAGAGCGCCGTCAGGTTACCGCCCGGCCTGCCCTCGGCTGAACTGCACCCATCGCCGGCAAAAGATCACATGACGGATGAATGCTGCATGAGTGTTGCGCCCGCGGCATTGCCCCTCGCGCAACCCGCGCAAATAATTCCCGAGGGGTGTGTTTTGCGTAGGAGTACCATCATGAAAGCGAAATTCGCGGCTCTCGTCCTGGGCGTCGCCGCCGCCGGAATCCTGCTCGCGCCAGCCGTCGGCTTTACCTCTGTCGCCGAAGCCGGCAAGTGCGCGACCAAGCGCGGCAAGGGCTACGCCTGGACCGAGGACCTAGCCCGGTTCCAGGCCTGGGAGATCGTCGCCCAGCTCTCCGGCAACTGGCCGATCCAGACCGACACCTTCCGCAACGAGCGCTACAAGTGCTCCAAGGACAAGGACGGCAGCGGCTACACTTGCCTTTCCTGGATCGACGTCTGCAAGTCTTGATCGATCGGGCCATCGGAGCAGCGGCTGCGGGTTTGATGCGTCCGCGCCGCTTCTCTTGCCGCGGCTATCGGCCTATACCCGCCTCCGGCATTAACGTTATTCGCCGATGCCGGGGCTGATGCGGCGCGCAAACAACACCAGCGCCAGCGGCCTCGACATAATTCGCACACCCGACCATGCTCCGGTCGGGATGGGATCCCAGGGACAGGTGTAGGAGGTGCGTTGTGTTCGGCCGCGGTTCTAATCCAGATCAGAAGTTGCCGGGAGCGCCCCTGTCGGGCCCCTCTCTCACGCCTCCAACCTCGCCCGCATCGCGCGACTTCTCGACCACCTCATCGTCGATGATCTCTCCCGCCAAGCAGGCGTCGGTCATCGGTTCTGATCTCGCGATCGTCGGTCAGAAGATCACCCTCGTCTGCAAGACGGCACTCGTCATTGCCGGCGAAGTCACGGGCGACATTCACGGCGATGACGTCACCGTCGGCGAGACCGGCAAGGTGACGGGATCGGTGAACGCACGCAACCTCACCGTCCATGGCGCCATCAGCGGCCAGCTTCGTGCCGAGACGGTCGCCCTGCACAACACCGCCCGCATCAGCGGCGACATCATCCAGAAGAACCTGATCATCGCCGAGGGTGCCCAGTTCGACGGTCGCGTCCGCAGCGCTAAGGACTCAGGCGACTGGCAGCCGGTGCTCGACGTCGAGACCCATCGCGACGCCGTCGGCTAGAGCGCAAAGTCATACCGGGGAAGCGACCGCGGCCGGTCGCTTCTCGGATGACGATCGGCTCTGTCTATTAAGCTGAGTTCTTGTCGAGGCCGGTAATGCGGTCGAGCAGTCGCGCCTTGCGCGTGCGCTTGACGTCGGCCGGTGCGGCTTCCCCGTTCGCCACGTCCTGCCCCGGCGCGTGCTCGACGCGCGTCTCGGCCGGCAGCGCCGCAGCATCCATCGCCTTCAGGAACCCGCCTCCGCGCCGTGGCTCCGCCTCGGCGGCAGGACTTTCCTCTACTGGGCTCGCACCCGGAAAACGCGCAACGCGGGGATCGTTGATGCGATCGGCGAGCGGCCGTTTCCCGGCTTCCGCCGCATCCGGCCCGCGACGCGAAGGGCCCTGAGCCGGCACGGAACCGAGGCGCCGCATCTCTTCCATGAAATATGCCGCCTGCCGCGCCAGCTTCTCGTTGCCCGCGGCAAGCTCCGTGCGCAGCGTCTGGATCGTCCCGGTTTGCTCGTCCGTAAGCGCCTGCAGCGCCGACAGCCGCGCCTTCAGCGCGATCTTGCTCTCCTTGACGCCGCGGTCGTCACTATCCGCCGCTTCGTAGGTGGCAAGCGCCGCCTTGATGCGCGACAGCTCGGCAGCCTGATCCTGATTGACGGATTTGAGCCGCCGGATCTCGTTCTGCGCCTGCGGATCGGGCGTCTCCGGCGTTCTGTCGACAGCCTTGAGAGCCGGCGGCGTCGTCGCGTCGGCAGCTGCCTGTCCCGCACGAACCTTGGCCGGACGCATGGCATCGCCCGCGCCCTTGCCAATGGTATTGTCCGCGCCTTCGGCAGCCGGACCCGCGCGCGAGACCAGGGACTGCAGCCGCGCGATGAGCGCCGTCTGATCGCGCGTCTTGGCGCGCAGGGATTCGATCTCGGTGCGCAGCGCGACTTCGCCGTCGTAGCGCGGATCGCCGAGGCCATCGCGATTGCGCGACGCGCGCGTGTTGAGCGCGGCCTTGAGGCGATGCACTTCGTCGGTTTGCTGCGCGTTGATCTGTGTGACTTCGTCGAGCGCACGCGACTGCTTCTCGCTCGACTGCGTCAGCGCGACGATCTCGCGATCGCGCTGGAAAAGCAGCTTGCGTGCTTCGGCCAGCCGATGCTCGACCTTCGGCAGCCGGTCCATGATCGTCTGCTCGAGCACGCGCCGTGCGTTCTCGTGCTCTTCCAGCGCCGTGCGCTGGCGGCCAAGCTCGCCTTCGAGGTCGCTGATGTTCGCATCGCGACGGTTCAGCTCGACCATCTGCCTTGCAGAGGCTTCCGCGGCTTCCTCGACCTTGGTCTCGAGCTTATGGATGCGGATGGCGTATTCGGCCCGCAGGCGATCCTTGTCGGCGCGGATCTCCGTCTCGGTGAGCGGCATCGAGCGTTTGAGCGCATCGGTCGTCAACCGCGCCACGCGCCGACGGTAAAGCGGAGCGATGAACAGCGCCAGCAGAGCCGCCGTAAGGAAGCCCAGCGTCGCCAGCATGACCATCTCGATCGTGATCACGCCTGCGTCCTCGTATCGAACCGGCTAACCGAGGCGCGCGGCAAGGACGTGGCCAGGCGCAACCCCTGGGCCATGATCGTCAAGCACTTGAGTTGGTTGCGCAATGATCTCATTCCGGCGCGTCTCCACCTGGAGCATACCTCATGAAGCCGCGCTGCGACTCAAAATGGGTTCCACGTAGGCTCGCGGGTATACTTCAAATATCCGATGTTCGCACCTAGCCGTAAACCAATTCCCGACCGGATAGGCGCCAGCGTGACATTGCCATTCTGCTGGAACTGGATGCCCACGCCGCCCACGATGTAGGCCGAGCCCTGGACACCCGCGTAACGCTCGTAAATCTGCGAGGGATCCCGCAGATTGTAAACCAGAACCATGGTTTTCGAGCCCTCGCCGCCGAAGTCGTATCCGATCGACGGCCCCTGCCAGTAAACCTTATGCGACCCCGCATCCTTGGTGTAGAGGGTGCCCTCCCCGTACCGCAGCCCGGCAACGAAGGCGCCGCCGGCATCGGTGCCGAGGATATAGCCGTTCGGCCGCCCGGACTTGGCAAAGGCGTGCTCGATCACGCTGGCGAGCCCTTTGCTTACTGAGCCAAAGAACTCGCCTCCCGCCTGGATGATCTCGTTCTGCGAGTAGCCGCCACCGGGCGGAGGTCCGCCCCCGCCTCGATCGTCATAGGGCTGCTCGCCCGGCGCATGGTACGGCTCGCCGTAGCCCGGCCCCGGCTCGTTGGGCGGTGCCGCCGCAGCGCGATCACCGTCATAGCGGCGATAGTTGTCGTCCTCGCGATACGTGCCGCCGGGGCGATAGGGCGGCTGGTACGCCGACCCGCCGCTGTCGGATTGCGGCGCGCTTTGAGCGTCGCTCGCCGGCGGCTTGTAGGAATCGTCCCCGCCTGTGCGGCCACCCGAATACGGGCCATAGCCAGTTCCAGACTCCTGGGCCTGCAGCGCCGGTGCGTATCCGGCCGCGGCCACAAGAACAGCGAGCGAAGAGATAGCGAAACGGAGGCGACGTCCGCGCGAATGCAGCGCCATCGGCTTATCCATTGTTTGTGCAAACCCGGCAGGCGCTTAACGCCACCGGCAATCGCAAAGGCTTCGATTGAGACTAGTGCGAAAGTGTGGCCGATCGGCGATTGCTTGTGACCTTATTGCGGCACCTGACCCGCGGGGCTAGGGACGCAGGATCGGCTCGCGCGCCCACGCGATGAACTTGGGGTTCGCATACCCCCCGTCCCGCTTTCCGTACTGCAACGGCGCGCCGTCCAGGGTCGTGACGCAGCCCCCCGCCGCGGTCAGGATCGCCTGCCCCGCGGCCGTGTCCCATTCGCTCGTCTGCCCCAGCCGCGCGTAAAGGTCCGCTTCGCCGCGCGCGATTAGGCAGAACTTGATCGACGAACTTGCCTTGCGTTTCTCGGTAATGGGTAGGTGCTGCAGGAACTCGTCGGTGCTCTGCGTAGCGTGCGAGCGGCTCGTAAAGGCGATGAGCGCATTTGGGTCCGGCACCCGCGTCGCAAGCCGGCTCACGGTGTAACAGGAAAGGCTCGTCCCTTCATCGCTCGCCGGGATCGACGCCTCGATCGAATGGTTCGGTCCCAGCGTCGCGTAAAACTGATTGAGCGCCGGGGCATAGATGATCCCGAATATCGGCTTGCCATCGACGATCAGTCCGATGTTGACCGTGAACTCCGCGCTGCCCTTGATGAAGGCGCGCGTGCCGTCCAGCGGATCGACGAGAAAGAACGAATCCCGCACCGCCGGAACGCGACCTGCTGCCACCGCCTCTTCTGCGATCACCGGCACACCCGGAGCGGTTTTGTGCAGTGCTTCGGTGAGGATCTCCTCCGCCTCGTGGTCGGCTATCGTCACGGGCGTCGTATCGGCCTTCGTCTCCACCGCAACACCGGCCGCGAAATGGCGCATCTCGACCCGCCCGGCCGCTAGAACAGCGGGCAGCAATGCCTCGACCAGTGCTGCGTGTTCCTCTAGCTTCATTACCCGTTCGCACTCTGATTCGATGGCCAGGCTCTGCACCGCTGGCCACACTCCAAGTCCGCCGCACGTGATGCTTCAGCGACTAGAGAGGCAAATTGCAGGTCCGGCCTTTGCATGGAAGTTGCGGCGCGTGTATCAGATGGCGTGAGCACTTCGCAAGCGGACCGTCGGCGCGCGTAACGAGCGTCCCGCGTGTCGATGGCCAGATCCGGCTTCGGCATTCGTTTCTGCGACATCCTTAAGGGGGCATCGATGGGCGAGCGCGCCAATCCGACGGACCTTGAACTCGCTGCATTGATCTCGAGCAAGATTTGTCACGACGTTATCGGACCTGTCGGCGCCATCTACAATGGCCTCGAGATTCTCGACGAGGACGACGACCAGGAAGCCAAGAACTACGCCCTTGACGTCATTCGCAATGTGACCGAGCAGGCCTCGGCCCGGCTCCAATTCTGCCGCTTCGCCTTCGGCGCCGCCGGCTCGGCCGGCTCGATGATCGACCTCGGCACCGCGGAGCAGATCTCCCGCGGCTTCGTCGGCAAGGGTAAGCACAATCTTATCTGGCGCTGCCCGCCCGGCCATATGCCGAAGGACAAGGCTAAGCTTTTGCTCAATATGGTCGCGAGCGCGATCACGGCGCTGCCGCGCGGCGGCGACATGGATCTCCAAATGGCCGGCACCATGGAGAACCCGAGCTTTCTTGTGCGCTGCAAAGGCACCAACGCCCGCGCGCCGCTCCACCTCGCCGAGTTCATCTCCGGCGAGCACACCCCGCCGCTCGATGCCATGACCATTCAGGCCTATTACACCTGCCGCCTTGCTACTACAGCAGGCATGCGCCTAGCTGTGCTGCAGGACGGCGCCGACATCCTTCTTTCAGCAAAGCCTGCCTGAGCCCGTCGCCGGCTCTGGCGATGCCCGCGCCGAACCTGCTAACCCTCCTCGCCGCCCTCTGAGGCGCAAGGAAACGCCGTGCTCCGTGTCGAACAACTGCAGGTTGGGGGCCTCAAGCCGCTGACGTTCGAGGTTGCCGACGGCGAGTGCCTCGCCGTCCAGGGCGCCTCGGGAGCCGGCAAGACGCTTCTGTTGCGCGCGCTCGCCGACCTCGATCCGGCATCAGGCCGCGTCGTCCTCGACGGACAAGAACGCTCCGAGGCTCCCGCGCACGAATGGCGTCGCCGCATCCGCTATTGCGCTGCCGAGCCAGCATGGTGGAGCGACGCACCGCGCGGATGTCTTCCGGCGCCCGTGCCGAAGACCAAGCTCGATCGGATGCTGCGATCGCTCGATCTCAATCCCGCATTGCTCGATCGGCCCGTGGCATTGCTTTCGACCGGAGAGCGCCAGCGGCTCGCGCTCGTGCGCGCGCTGCTCGATGAGCCCAAGGTGCTCCTCCTTGACGAGCCGACCGGCGGATTAGACCCACAAAGCACCGCGCTCGTGGAAGAGCTGATCAAATTCCAGCTGCTGTCCGGGCGAAGCGTCGTCCTCGTCAGCCACGACGAGGCGCAAGTCGAGCGCCTCTCGCATGCACGCCTCGTGCTCTCGAAAGAGAAGCCCGCAGCCGAAGCTGGAGCGAGCGCAGCGCTATGAACTATGTGCCGCTCAGCTATTGGGATCTCCTGCTCGCGGCAGCGCTGCTCATCATCAATGGAGGGATTTCCTGGGCGTTTCGCCTCGGCCTCGAGCGCAGCATCGCCATCGCGGCCGCGCGCATGGTGGTGCAGCTCTCGCTCATCGGCATCGTGCTGAAGTTCATCTTCGCGCAGTCGTCGCCGGGCTGGACCATTGTCTTCGCTCTGGTCATGGTCGTCGCCGCCGGCGTCGAGATCGTCGCGCGCTTGAACCACCGCATCGCGGCTTGGCCGCTGATGGGACTCAGCTCTTCGACGCTGCTGTTCGTCGGAACCTTCGTCACCGTATTCGGCGTCGGTTTCGTCGTCTCGCCAGATCCCTGGTACGCGCCGCGCTACATCCTGCCGATCCTCGGCATGATCCTCGGTAACACCATGACCGCGATCGCCCTGGTACTCGAAAGCCTGAGCGAAGCGACCCACCGCGACCGTGCCGCCGTCGAGGCGCGCTTGTCGCTCGGTGCTCATCGCTTCGAGGCGCTGTCCGGGCCACTGCGCTCTGCGCTACGCACGGGGCTGACGCCTATGCTCAACTCCATGGCGACCACCGGTATCGTCGCGCTTCCCGGCATGATGACCGGCCAGATCATTGCCGGCGCCGATCCGGTCGGAGCCGCGAAGTATCAGGTGATGATCATGTTCCTGATCGCCGGCGCCACTGCCCTCGGCTCGCTGCTGGCTGCGGCTGGAGGTGTGCTTCTCCTTACCGACGAGCGCCACCGCCTGCGGCTTCCGCCCGGCTTCCCCACAAACGAAAACGCCCGCGTTTGACGCGGGCGTTTTGAAATCTTGAGGTCGCTTCAGGCCGTCACTCGGCGTGTACCGGCTTGGCACCCGATGCGTGACCGAGCGGAGGAACTGAGGCCCCGGCCTTGCTGGCGGCGCTGGCAGCAACGGCTGCAGCGGCAGCTTCCTTGGCAGCGTTAGCAGCGGTCTCTGCCGCCTGCGCAGCTCGCTCGGCAGCAGCAGCGGCCGAAGCGGCTGCCGATGCTGCGGCAGCACGATCCTTATCGGACGCTTTCGCCGTTGGCGGCGCGACGGCCTGTGGCAACGACTGCCCAGCCTGCAGCGCTCCGGTCTCGACCGCCGAGCCTGCCGAGTACGACGGAGCAGGAGGGGCAGGCGGCGCCGGAGGAGCGGCAGGCGCTGCGGCTGCTTGCGTGGCCGGCGTCAGCGGAACCGGAGGTGCGTCAGGAACAGCGGCCTGCTCGACCGGCTGTGTCGGGGCAGCCTCAACCTGGCCGGCATCCGCTGCAGGTGCAGGCGGTGCCACAGGCGCCGTCGGGGCAGCAGCAGCTGCCGTCTCTGTCGTCTGGCCGAGCGCGTGAGCCTTGCGAACCGGTGCAGGCGGTGCGCCCGCGCCGCTCTCATCGGCCGGTGCCCCTGGTGCAGCCGGAGCCGCAGCCGACTGCGTGCCGAGCTTCTTCGCGTCCGGCCCCCAGCAGACCGTCGCCGATGCCGTGCACGTGTGCTCGTCGAAGAGGATGACGTCTAGGAAGAGCTCGCAGCTGACGGTCTTCTTGCCGGTCGAGAATTCGCCAACGTTGTTCTGGGCAGCCCACTCGGAGATA
>CALRVN010000093.1:0-11182 GCA_943371625.1 Hyphomicrobium sp. CS1GBMeth3 | reverse complement strand
CAGTGGGGTGCGGTCGGGCTACTGCCCACTGCCCCTCGGCTACTGCCTACTTCTCGAGGACGCCCATCACGTCGCTCTCCTTCATGATGAGCAGCTCCTGCCCATCGATCTTGACCTCGGTGCCGCTCCACTTGCCGAAAAGGACCTTGTCGCCCTTCTTCAGGTCGATGGCGATCAGCTTGCCGCTCTCGTCGCGGCTGCCGGGACCGACAGCAACGACCTCGCCCTGCTGGGGCTTCTCGGTGGCGGTGTCGGGGATGATGATGCCGCCGGACGTCTTGGTCTCGCTTTCGACGCGCTTGACGACGACACGGTCATGCAAAGGACGGAACTTCATGAGGATTTTCGCTCCAGATAGCTGGCTGTACCGGCTGCGGCCCTAGCGGGCGGGCCGGGGTGCGTTGGCACTATCACAATCGGAGTGCCAAACGTGCCTGGGTGATACGCGCGGCAGGGGAGAGCTGTCAAGAAAGCCGAGCCACTCCGCGAGGGTACGACTAGCCATGATATGGAGAACGCCCGGTTAACATTTGCGGGATTCGCAATGCTCGATGTCTCCTCGCTGGTCGGCTCCCGCGAAGAGGCCTGGCCGAGACTGCGCCAGGCCATCCAGACGACGGTCGCCGCCAGCGTCTCTTACTTCCTCGTCGATGCTTTCGGCCTGACGCAGGGGTTCTGGGCCGTGATGACGGCGATACTGGTCACTCAGGCCAATGTCGGTGCGTCGCTGGGGTTGGCGGCCGACCGGCTGTTCGGCAGCTTGGTGGGCGTGCTCGTCGGCGGGGCGGTGGCGGTGGCGCTGGCGGACGTGCACGAGCTGAAGTTCGCCGGGCTTGCAGTCACGGTGCTGGTGCTCGCCTTCTTCGCGGCGCGGCGGCCGTCGTTGCGCATCGCGTGTGTCACGGCGGCCATCGTCATTCTCGGCGATCCGAAGCTGGGACCGCCGATCGCATCGGCCGAATACCGGATGATCGAGGTGGCGATCGGCACGATCGTCGCCATTGCGACGACGCTTCTGATTTTCCCATCGCGCGCGGGGCCTGCATTCGCCGGCCATGTGACGCGGTCGCTGGCGCCCATCTTCCAGTTGCTCGACGAGGTGCTTGGGGCAGCGCTGGGCACGCCACTCGATTCAGAGCAGGTGTCCGCGCAGGCGGCGCGCATCCGGGCGAGCTTCGTCACCGGCGACAATCTCGCCAAGGAAGCGAAGGTGGAGGTGGCCGGGTTCCTTGCCGACTCGCCTGATCCCGACGCGATGCTGCGCACGCTGCGACGGCTTTGGCATACCGAGATCATGCTGATGCGCGCCGTGCAGCAGCCACTTCCGGACGCGGCCGTGACCAAGCTCGGAGCAGACATCGAGGCTGTGCGGGCAGCACTGGGCGAAGTGGCGAAGCAACTCTGCTCGTCGGACACCGGCTATCAGCGCCCCGATCTCTCGGGAATCGAAACGGCGCTCGCCGGTGTCGAGCATCAACTGGCCGGGATGCGGGCGCGCGGGGAGATGCGCGTCCTCACGATGGACGAAGTCATCCGCTTGATGGCTTTCGACTTCGCGCTCGGTCAGCTGCGGCTCAACCTGCGCGATCTCGCTGAACGAGTGCCGGAGCTGTCGGCGTTCGCAGGATCGACGTATCCGATCCTGCGACGCCTGCAGAGTTTGCGATGGTGGAAGTGACGATCAGCAGCCGCGCTTGGCGATGCCAGCCGCGTCGAAGATCTGACCCGTGAGGGTGCGGCCAGGACGTGAGGCAAGATAGAGCGCCAGCGCGGCGATATCGGGCTCGCTAGCAAGGCAGGCGCCCGGATCGGAAAGCATGGTCGGCGGGGCGACGGCGTTAACGCGGATGCCCTGGGGCGCCCACCGTTCGGCTTCGCCGCGCGTGACGGCAGCGAGGGCGGAGCGGGCGACGCCGGCGAGAGCGGCTTCACCGGCCGTTGAGGGCGCCGGCATCGTCATGACGTTGAGGACGAGGCCCTCGTTCAGCATCGTGCGCATGCGGTTGGCGACGATGCGGGTGACGTGCACCGGCAGCATCAGCTTCTCGGCGACCAGATCCTCGATCTCGGTGAAGCTGTCGCGCGATTTGAAGTCTTCGGCGCTCAGGGGGACGAGATTGATGACGACGTCGAGGCCGCCGAAGGCCTGGGCGGCCGTCTTGGCGAACTTCACGGACGACTCAGAGTCGCGGCAGGCGTCGGTGAAGAGCTTCACGTCGCTCGCGGTTTCGGTGAGCATCGCCGTCACTGCATCGAGCTCGGGGGAATTGCTCGTCGCGTGCAGCACAAGGCGGCCGCGGTGCTCGGCGAACTTGCGGGCGATGTCGACGCCGCACGCCGGTGACAGCCCGGTGATCAGCACGCGGACGCCGGCCAGCTCACCGTAGTAGGACGCACCCGAATTCTGACCCATCACCGTCATCAGCATGAGCATTCCCTTTTATTCAACGCCGGGACTTCAAGGGAACCCCGACACAACTGATACCACTTCGATTCGGCCTAACGACTTCTAAACAGCGCCCCGATTCCGTTCCGCCGGAGGCCGGTCTAGGGCGTCATCGAGGCGACCGGTGGCAATCCCCGGGCATCAACCGAAGTTCCTTGTTCACGGTATCAGGCTGTGGATGACGCACGATGACACTACACCCCGCAACGTTTGGCCTCTTTTGTGTGTCGCCGCGCGCCTGCCGCGAATCAGAACGCTATGGAGAAAGCTGGTGAAAGTGGCCGCATCGTCATTGCGCGCGGCCGGGCTGGGCGAAAAGCTCGCTAGATCAACGAATCGGCAAGGGGGCGTCGTCACTCTTCCATGGCGAGCATCGAAAACAGCGAGGGCGGGATGCCGAAACATAGTGGCATGGCCGATCTCATCGTGAAGGGGGCCATCACGCTGGTGACAGCGGCCTTCTTCGTCGGCGCATATCTGCAATTCCAGATGTCGTTCTGGGGAGCGCTGGGCGCGGCACTGGGCGTGTACATCATGCTGCTCACGGTGCATGCGCTCATGCGGCGCAAGGAGCGCGAGAGCGAACTCGTCCACGTGGTCAACCGCCTCGAGGACGAGGTTGCGCGGCTGAAGGTTGCGCCGCCTGCGCCCACGGCCTGCAGCTCCCGGGCGCCGAAGATCGCGAGGCCGACGGCAGGCGCGCCAATGCCACCGCCAATGCCGCTGCAGGCAGGAAGGCCCGGGGCAGCGATGCCACCGCCCATGCCGGCACAGGCGCCAGCCTCCGCAATGCCTCCTGCAGGTCCGACGATGCCGCCGCCAATGCGTGCCGCGCAGGCCGCGCCGCCGATGATGCCGGGGATGATGCCTGCTCCGGCGGCAGAGATGCCCGCTTCGGCAATGGCTGCGCCGCCCGTGCCTCCCGGCAAGCCGCCGCGTATCTTCCGGTCGGCTTCGGAGGCCGCTCAGGGTCAGCGCGATCCGCGCTTGCCTTCGGCACAGCCGTCAGAGCCGAGCCTATCGATTCCGGGCATGCCGCAGGCAGGCGCAACTCCGGGGATGGGGCTGCGCGCGGAACCGGCGCACGCCGACATTCCGCACGTGCCGACGCTGCCGGACTGGTCGAACCCGCCCGCTTCGCAGGCAGGCGGCGACGACAGGCGAATGCATCACGACTACTGGCCGAGCGCGTCGAAGCCGAGCCTGCCCGATGGTCCGCGCATGGAGCCACCGGCGCTGCAGAGCGAACGCGAAACGGATCTCGACGCCGTTCACGGCATGATCAAGCGGCTCGCCGACGAGGTGAATGTCGGTGCGGAGCCGACGCTCGACAACCTGCCGCCGCAAAAGCAGGAGAAGGCGCTGCAGGCTTCGCTCGATGCGTTGCAGACGACCGCCGGCATGATGCGCGCCACGAAGAAGAAGGATGCGTCGTTGCCGCCGGTCAGCGCGCCGCGCGGGAACGGGCCGATGCCGCCGCCGATCATGCCGTCGCACACGCGACTCGCATCGCTCGCGGAGGCGGTCGCCAGCGGTCGGATCGACGTGTCGCTGGCGCCGATCGTGGGGCTCGCCGACCATCAGGTGCATTACTACGAGGTCGTCGCGTATCCGCGTGACGAGCGTGGCAACGTGCTCTCGACGACAACGCGCGATCCGCAGCTCGCCATCGCTGGCTTGCTTCCGCTGCTCGACAGCGCGCGCTTGAAGCAGGCGGCACAGGTCGCCCGTGCCTTCGCCGATGAAGGCCGCGAGACGTGCCTATTCAGTCCGGCGACGGCAGTATCGCTGGCCAACGACGGGTTCCTCGATGAACTCGCGGACGCCTATCGCAACCGCGAGCCGTTGGCCAACGAACTGGTGCTGACGTTCGCCCAGGCGGACGTGCGCACCTTCGGCGGCTCGGAGTGGAGTGCGCTGACAGACATGCGCGACCTCGGTTTCCGCTTCGGCGTCGAGGACGTCAGCGACTTCGACTACGAGTTCACGGCGCTGTGCGCGGCGGGCTTTGCGTTCGTGAAGCTCGATGCGGCGACGCTGCTTGCGGGTCTTGCGGCACCGAACGGCAGCATGCCGGCAGACGACGTTTGCCGGAATCTCGCCGAGCTGGGGCTGACGCTGATCGTCACGAACGTCAATGACGAGGCGACGCGTGACAGAGTGCTGGCAGCCGGCGTACCGCTCGGTCAGGGGGCCCTGTTCGGGGCGCCGCTGCCGATGGGTATGAACGCTTTTGCCGCAGCGGACGACGCGGCGGCCTAAAAGCGGCCGCTTGAGATTTATGCGGGCGGCAGCTAGGCAGTGAGCCTATGCCGCCCGCATCCATTTCCAGTCCAGACATCCCGATCATTAATTCCGTCGCGCCGCTCGCCGAGAGCACAAGCGCGTGGCTGGTCGATATCTGGGGTGTGATCCATAACGGCGTGCGGCCGTTTGCTGATGCCTGTGCCGCTTGTGCGCGGTATCGCGAAGGCGGCGGTATCGTTGTCCTCGTTTCGAACTCGCCGCGGCCGCACGACAGCGTCATCGCGCAACTCGACGGCATCGGTGTGCCCCGTACGACTTACGACGCGGTCGTTACGTCGGGTGATGTCGCGCGCACGCTGGTCAGCGCCTATGCGGGGCGCCAGATACTGCACATCGGCCCGGAGCGCGACCTGGGGCTGTTTGCCGGCATCGATATCGAACGCGTCGAGCCCGAGGACGCCGATGCGATCGTGTGCACCGGGCTCTTCAACGACGAGGACGAAACACCGGACGATTACACGGACATTCTCACAGCCGGCCTGAAGCGCGGCCTGCCGATGATTTGCGCCAATCCCGACATCATGGTCGAGCGCGGCGGGCGGATGATCTACTGCGCCGGGGCCATTGCGCGGGCCTATGAGGGCGCGGGTGGCGACGTTGCCTACGCCGGCAAGCCGTACCAGCCGATCTACGACCTGACGTTCGCGACGCTGGAGGGCTTGAAGCCGGGAAGCTCGGACAAGGCGCGGCTGCTCGCGATAGGCGACGGCGTCGCCACCGACATTGCCGGCGCGGCTGCAGTGGGCGTGCGCTCGGTGTTCGCTGCGAGCGGCGTGCACGTACATGGCGGGCTCGAGGAGGCCCTCGAAGAGCTGTTTCCGGTCGGCTCGCCCCGACCCGTTGCCGCAATGGTCAAGCTCGCCTGGTAATCGGTCGGTTATCCCCCGTGCGCGTCGGCTTGCGGTTGCTTGACGCCGGGCGCGCGGAGGCCGATCTATCCGGCGATGCCCAGCAACGATCAGAGCCCAGAAACGCCGGACGTGCCCGCGCTCGATGAGCCGACGGCGCCGTCGACTGTGCGGCCGGGCCCTGAGGTTATTCAGAGCTATCTGAAGCTGCTGCCGTCGTCGCCCGGCGTCTACCGCATGCTCGATGCCGAAGGGAACGTCATCTACGTCGGGAAGGCGCGGAACCTCAAGGCGCGGGTGTCGAACTACACGCGGCTCGGCGGGCATACGAACCGCATCGCGCGCATGATCGCGACGACGGCGGCAATGGAGTTCGTCTCGGTGCGCACCGAGGCCGAGGCGCTGCTGCTCGAAGCCAACCTGATCAAGCGCTTCCGTCCGCGTTTCAACGTGCTGATGCGGGACGACAAGTCGTTCCCGTACATCCTGATCGCGCGCGATCAGGAGGCGCCGCAGATCATGAAGCATCGCGGTGCGCGCAACCGGAAGGGTGATTACTTCGGGCCGTTCGCGTCAGCCGGGGCGGTGGCGCGGACGATCAACATGCTGGAGCGGGCGTTCCTTTTGCGCTCGTGCTCGGACAGCGTCTACGAAAGCCGCACGCGTCCGTGCCTGCTGCATCAGATCAAGCGCTGCTCGGCGCCGTGCACCGGCGAGATCGCGCTGGACGATTACGGGCGGCTCGTCGATGAGGCGGTGCGGTTCCTGCGCGGCGAGAGCCAGAACGTGCGCGTCATGTATCGCGAGCTGATGCAGGAAGCGTCGGCGCGTCAGGAGTTCGAGCGTGCGGCGCGGTTCCGCGACCGGCTGTCGGCGCTGGCGCATGTGACGGCCGATCAGGCGATCAATCCGGAAGGGATCGAGGAGGCCGACGTGTTCGCGGCCGCACAGGACGGCGGGCAGACGTGCATCGAGGTGTTCTTCTTCCGCACCGGACAGAACTGGGGCAACCGCGCGTATTTCCCGAAGGCCGACCGCGCGCTTCCCGTGGAGGAAGTGCTGGATAGCTTCATAGCGCAGTTCTACGACGACAAGCCGGTGCCGCGGCTCATTCTGCTGTCGCACGACGTGCCCAACCGCGAGCTGCTCGCGGAGGCGCTGTGCATCAAGGCGGAACGCAAGGTCGAGATCAGGGTGCCGCAGCGAGGCACCAAATCGGGCATTGTCGAGCACGCGCTCGCCAACGCGCGCGAGGCGCTGGGTCGAAAGCTGGCGGAGGGCTCATCGCAGCGGCGGTTGCTGCAGGCACTTGCGGAACGCTTCGGGCTGTCGAGCGTGCCGCGCCGTATCGAGGTGTTCGACAACAGCCACATCCAGGGCACGAGCGCAGTCGGTGCGATGATCGTTGCGGGACGCGACGGCTTCGTCAAAGGCCAGTATCGCAAGTTCAACATCAAGTCGCCGAACGTCGCGCCGGGTGACGACTACGGCATGATGCGCGAAGTGCTGACGCGGCGCTTCAAGCGGCTGGTCGTCGAGACAAACGCGAAGGAAAAGCAAGAAGGCGTCGTGGCCTCGGTGGTCGAGGAAGTGGCCAGTAATCTCGTGGCTATGGTTGCGACCGCGGTGGGCGTGAACCCGGAAGAGATCGAAGAAGAGGACGAGCAGTTCCCCGACCGGCCGGATGTGGTGCTGATCGACGGTGGTGCGGGGCAGCTCGCCGTTGCGCGCGAGGTCATGGCCGATGTCGGTCTGCACGATATCTGCCTCATCGGCGTCGCGAAGGGGCCGGACCGAGATGCTGGGCGCGAGCACTTCCATATCCCCGGGCAGGAGCGTTCGATCATGCTCGAACCGCGCGATCCGGTGCTTTATTTCGTGCAGCGGCTACGCGATGAAGCGCACCGATTTGCCATCGGCTCGCACCGTACGCGACGGTCGATGGCGATAAGCGCCAATCCACTGGATGACATCGAAGGAATTGGTGCGCGCCGGCGGCGGGCGTTGATGAATCACTTCGGGTCGGCGAAGGCCGTGTCACGCGCCGGGATCGAGGATCTCAAGGCGGTCGAGGGCATCTCGGCGGAAATGGCACAGCGCATCTACGATCATTTCCACGAGCGGCGCAGCTAACGATAGCGGCGTAACCTGCTCGACAGCGGCTCCGGTAGATGGCATGGGCGAACCATGGCCGAGATGGTTCCAGAGGCATTACCGGTATCGAGTACGATTGGTGAAAAGAGCGTCTTTGCAGCGCTCGAGCGCCTGCCGGACGATTGTCTCATTTACTACGAGCGGGTGGTCGGCGACCGGTATCCCGATCTCATCGTGGTCATGCCCGATGTCGGTGTCCTGGTCATCGAGGTGAAGGACTGGCGGCTGGCCGAGCTGGAAAGCGTATCCTCGGACACCGTCACGATCAGGCGCCGCGGGAAGTCCACGGCGTTTGCGCATCCGCGTCGACAGGCGCGCGGTTACATGCTGCGGCTGATGGATGAGTGCCGGAAGCATCCCCAGGCGGGGAAGCTGATGCAGGACGGTGGCCGCCATTCGGGGAACTATGCCTTTCCGTTCTGCCACATTGCGTTGCTCAGCAACATCAATCGCAGTCAGATCGAGAGCGAGGCCCCGGAGCTGCTAAGCTTGTTTCCGCCCGACGTGACCATCACGCGCGAGGAGCTTGCACGCTGGGATTCGCTGGAGCCCCAAGCACTCGTCGAAACGTTGAAAGCCTGTTTCGATCCGTGGTGGCCGTTTCCAACGATGACTCCGGACCAGGTCGATATTCTTCGCAGCATCATCCACCCGGAAGTGCTCATTCGCGCGACAGAGACCAGTCTGGCGGTGCTCGACTTACGGCAGGAGCGCAATGCGCGCGCGATTGGGAACGGTCATCGTATCGTTTACGGCGGAGCCGGTTCGGGCAAGACGGTGCTTCTCATCGCGCGGGCGAAGCTGCTGGCCGAGGCGCCGGAGAAGCGCATCCTCGTGCTGTGCTACAACCGCTTACTGGCGCAGCATTTAAGGACCGCGCTATCTGGCTATCCTGGCGTGACGGTAAAGAGCTTCCATAGCTGGGGTGTATGTTGCGGTGTTTCGTTCTCGGACGGGGAGGACGACAATGCCTACGGGCAACGGCTGCTCGCCAGAATGCGAAGCGAAGCGCCTTTGTGCGGCCAGTTCGATGCGGTGCTGATCGATGAAGCCCAGGACTGGCCGTGCTCCTGGTTCCAGTGTGCAAAAATCGCTCTCAAGGAGCCAGACAGCGGCGATTTGTTGATCGTGGGTGACGGCAGTCAGTCGGTCTATCGAAATCGGGATTTCACGTGGGCCGAAGCCGGCATTCACGCCGTTGGCCGTGCAATCAATAAGAAGTTCGATCTAACGCGCAACTACCGCAATACAGTCGAGATGCTTCGTGTCGCCGGCGTATTCTCGCGGCGCCCAACGAGCGGCGGCACCGACGAGATGCCTGTCGTTCCAGTTGAAGCGGAAACAGCGATCCGCTGCGGCCCTGAACCTTTGGTGATCAAACTCAGCGATGCATCGAGCGAGGTACACTACGCCGCGGCGTTGATCGAAACGTGGTTGCGAGGCGGGCTGGAAATCGGCGGGAAGCGCCAGCCGATTAAACCGAGCGATATCGCCGTGCTGTACCGGAAACGGCGTCCCGACGCGTCCGTGACGACGCTGAGCGATAGATTGAACGGCTTCTCAAAGGCGGTGGCTCTATCTCGCGACGTTCGTCCTGAAGTGCTTCACGACGATGCGGTGAAAATCCTATCCATCCACAGCGCGCGCGGCTTGCGTTCCGCATCGTGTTGCTGCTGTGGGCTGATCTCTTGCGGTCGCTATCTGACGGCGACGAGAAGATCGAGCGTGGCCTGCTGTATGTGGCGATGACGCGAGCCGAGGACCTGCTGGTGATTTTGCATTCCGGCAGCTCCCCATACGTAGAGGAACTTTATGCGGCGGTGGGCGTGTCACGGTAGCGAGCGCGCATCATCGCGACCGGGACATCGTCCCGGCCGCGATGTGTGTGTCGATAAACAGTAATCTTAGACGGGCGGTGCGCCAGCCGGCGGCAAAGCGATAGCCGACAGCCAGTAGAACCAACCGACGAAGAGCACGGCGAACAGCACCGTCGTCAGGATCGCGCCGACGAGGCGGTTTCCGGAGATGGCGTTGCCGACGAGCGAAGCAATGAAAGCAAGTCCCGAGTAGATGGCGACCGTGAACCAATCAACGGTCGCCAAGTCGAACGGCAGATTTGGCATGCGAACGACTCCCCCTAATAGCCCCTTTTTTGGGCCCGATATTTGCGCTTTTGACGCGCGCGCAGTTTCGGCCAACCGGCTTCTACATGCAAGGCCGCAGGCGTCCGTTGTGCGCAGCAGCGTTCAGTAGACTTCCGTTGTGACGGATTGATTATCGCCTTCGTGGCGCGAGCAGATGTCGGCGCAATATTGCGCTGCGGGGTTCAGCCCGCGCGGCCGGGAGAAAGTCAGGTGCGGGAAGGTCTTAGCTAGCTGACGCCGTGCGATTTGAACCAGGCCAGCATGCGATCCCAGCCGTCGCGCGCCGCCTCAGGGCGATAGCTCAGCCGGTAGTCGGCGTTGAATGCATGCGGGGTGTTGGGATAGACGACTATTTCGCAGGTTTTGCCGGCGGCCTTGCAGGCGTCGCGCATGCGATCAACGCTATCGAGGGGGATTCCCTGATCTGCAGCTCCATAGAGCCCGAGCACAGGGGCCTTCAACTCGCTCGCGATATCAACCGGATGACGTGGCGTATTGGAGCTCGCTTCGCCAACGACCTTGCCGTACCAGGCGACGCCGGCCTTGAGCGCGGCGGAGTGCGCCGCATAGAGCCAGACGATCCGGCCGCCCCAGCAGAACCCTGTGATGCCGAGCTTGGCGGTGTCGCCACGGCCGGTCGACTTGACGTAGGCGACGGTGGCGTCGAGGTCGCTCATGACTTGTGCGTCCGGCACCTTGGAGACGACCTTGGAGATGATCTCCTTGGGGTCGGTCAGACCGGCGACGCTGCCTTGACGGAAATACAGCTCCGGCGCGACGGCGAAGTAGCCCTCCTTGGCCAGCCGGCGGCAGACGTCGCGGATGTGCTCGTGCACCCCGAAGATTTCCTGCACGACAATGACGACTGGGAAGGTGCCTGCAGTGGCCGGTAGTGCGCGGTAGGCGGGCAACTCGCCGTCCTTCGTGGGTATGCCGACGGCGCCAGCCTCCAGGCCATCGCTGCTGGTGTGAATGACGGTTTCAGCCGAGATGGGCTGCACTGCTGCGGCGAAGCCGACCGCCAGGCTCGCTCTGAGCATTTCGCGGCGATCGACATCGCTTTTGGGGCCGAGGCTAGGGCGATCGTCGTCGAAGCCGTCCATTCTTGTCCTCCTGCGAACCTATTGCGGCAAGCTTCAACCGCACCTTCATGACCTTAGCGTAGAATGCAAATCCCATTTTTGCCGCGCTTCCGGCGGATGCTGTGAGCGGGGAACACATAAGCGCCGCCGCCGTTTTCGAGCCAGCAGGGAGAGCATGGCGAGCATTCCGTCTGTCGACAG
>CALRVN010000092.1:0-11315 GCA_943371625.1 Hyphomicrobium sp. CS1GBMeth3 | reverse complement strand
AGAGCAGCTTGCCTGTTGCTCACCAACTCTAGTATTCACCCGGTTCAAGACCTGATTGCACTCAAGGAGCAGAACATGCCGACGTTGTCCGACTCTCGCCGCAAGAAGATCCAGGCCCGCCAGCGCAAGGCCGAGAATGCCAAGAAGCGCGAGGCCAAGATCGTCAAGAAGGAGCGTAACGCGAAGGTCGCCAACGGCTAATCCGGCGATGAGCGTGCAAAGGACGATGCCGGGATCGATGGGCTATAAACTCGTCATCTTCGACCTCGACGGCACGCTCGCCGACAGCTTTGCTTGGGTCATCGCCAACGCCAATACGGTCGCAGAACGGTTCGGATTCCGCCCGGTTGCGGATGCCGAGATCGAGACACTGAGGCGGTCCGGCACGCGCGAGCTGCTGGCTCATCTGGAAGTCCCGCGCTGGAAGCTGCCGCGCATTTCGCGTCACGTGCGGCGGCTCAAGTCGCAGCACGAGGGGATCGAGCTTTTCCCCGGCGTTGGTGAAATGCTGCAATCGCTGGCCGCAAAGGGCGTCGCCACGGCGATGGTCTCGTCCGATCACGAGGCGAACGTGCGCAAGACCCTCGGGCCGGCGAACGTGGCGCTGATCGGACACTTCGCATGTGGGGCTTCGCTGTTCGGCAAGGCGCCGAAGTTCAAGCGCGTCATGAAGGCCGCCGGCGTCGAAGCTGCGGATACGCTCGCCATCGGCGATGAGCTGCGCGACCTCGAAGCTGCACGCAAGGCCGGCATCGCCTTTGGCGCTGTGGCCTGGGGCTACGCCAATCCGGAGACACTGGCTTCGCGGGGGCCGGAGGAGTTCTTCGCGGCGATGCGCGATATCCCCGCGCGCTTTGCGGCCTGCGCGGCCGGCGCTTAAGCGTTCCGATATCCCCGCCGGGAAGTCCGGCCCCAATATTCAGTCGGCTTTTGCGGACGTGGCGCGACGCGGGACGACAAGCTTGGATGTCAGAACCTGCACCACCTCGCCGCGCTGATTGCGCGTCTCGGAACGGAACGTAACGATGCCGCGGTCGGGCTTGGAGCGCGAGGGAACGATCTCGGTGACTTCGCTGAAAACCTGCAGCTCATCGCCCGGACGTGTCGGGCGCGGCCAAGTGATCTCTCCTCCGGCGCCGATGACACCGCCGGCAATCGGCGCCCCGCCCTCCACCAGCAGCCGCATGGTCACCGCGCCGGTATGCCAGCCGCTGGCGGCGAGCGATCCGAACAGGGATTTCTTCGCCGCCTCCTCATCGAGATGGAACGGCTGAGGATCGTAGGCGGCGGCGAAGCGCTTGATGTCCTCAACGGTCATCAGGTGGGTGGCGCTTTCGAAGCGCTGCCCGACAGAGATATCCTCGAGGTAGAGGCGTTCAGTCATAGTCCGAGCGTCACGTCGGCAACACCGAACGGAGCTGATCCTCGTACTGCTTCACGGCAGCCAGCGCCCGGTCCTTCATGATGGTGGCATTGGGACCGCCGTGCTCAGGCCGGAACGCCTCGATGGCCTTCTGAGCGTTGGTCACGATGCGGGTGGCGCCGTTCTGCGGGTTAAGCTCGCGCAGGGTGTTGGCCTGGAGGAGCTGGGTCAGGAGGACGCCTGTCGCCAAAATCAGTCCGTTCAATTCCGCATTCTCACGCTGCAGCTTCTCGATGGCGGCTAGAATTTCCTTGTTATCGGACATGCTTGGCTCCGTGAGCGAAAGTTGGGTTTCGAGCCCCCGCTATAGCAACGGTTTGAGCTTCCCGCAGCGGGCATCTTTGCGACACATGGCCCTCAATTGGCGACTGTGGGTTTCCGCAGCGACCGGCGCGGCCGGGAGAATGACGCATTCAGCCATTCTCTTGCCCCGACTCCTGCGGTAGGACTGCGAAGATGCTTCGAGCGGCCCATAAGCATGGAATGGCAAGGGCGTGTCTGGCCTTAGCGATGTTGCTTTGCCTGGCGTCTGCCGACTTGGTGCTCGCGCAGGGCGCTAAACCCAAAGCCGGCCCATCGGAGGCCGCCGCCCAGCTCGCGGATATTTTCAGCCAGATCGGCGATCAGATCTACGAGGAGTGCATCTTCGAGCTGTCGCCGGAGCAGCTCGACGTGCAGCACGCGCTCATCAACGCGTATGTTGCGCAGGGCGCGACCAGCGTCATGGCGCGCCAGCTCGCCGTGAAGCAGATCCAGCCGCCCAAGCTATCCGACAAGTGCGAAGCGATCCGCAGCCAGCCGGCCCCAGCGCCAGTGCCGTGGGAAACCACACTGGCGATCGAGAAGGTACCAAAGAAGGCGGCGCCGGCGCCGAAGGTCGCGAGCGAGGCGACACCCTCACTGCCGGAGACGCCGGCCTCAGCCACCGCCCTCGCCTCACTCGCCGACATGAAGATGCTGGCAAAATGGGACTGCGGACCCAACGTCGACTTCGTCACGATCAGCCTCAACGGCTTCAAGCGGAAGCTGACGGGCGGCGAGATCTGCAATCCGTTCGAGGACGTGGTGCACGAGGTTCCGGCTGGGTTGTCGGAGTTCCGCCTCGGCTATGCGATCACCAGTGGACGCCTGTTCATCGTATCGGATGACACGCGCAATGCCGGGAAGACGATCGCGTGGGCGCTTTCGGGGCGTGACGTGTGCAGAAACAATCCCGACCCGGTCTGCTTTGCAGCACGCGCTATCGGTCCGCTACCGCCGGGCGAATACACTTTCTCCTCGGAGAAGGATCGGCGTGTAAGCTGGGGTCCAAAAACGAAACGCAACGTGGCGGGTGTCTGGCTGCGCAAGCTGTGGAGCAAGGAACGGTTCACGCCGCAGCAGCGATCGGCGATCCTGGCGCGCGGCAATATCGCCATTCACATGCGGCTGAAGGGCGAAATGTCGGAAGCATGCATCGGCATGGAGCCAAAGGGTTGGGCGCACATCGCCGCGCTGATCAAGGACGGCCGTGCAACCGGGCTCAACGCTTATATCGACGATCCCTACCCTCAAGTTGCCGGCACACCGCCGATCATCGAGGGCTCGTCGTTCTCGCTGACGTCGCTGTTCAAATAACTCCCGCGCACCGGTGAAACGCAAAGAACGCCCGGCAGCAGCTGCGGGCGCTCTTCAATCGTTGGCGTTGTGCCGCTGCGCGTTACTCGCAGGGTACGGTGAGCGTCATGCCGACGGAGGCGAAGAACTTCTTGCAGTCGGTCGGCTTCGCAGCCGTTTCCTTCGTCTCAGTCTTCGCGACCTTGGCGTCGGGCTCGGCCGAGGCGACCGTGATCGACGAGCTTTCGCTGTCGGCCTTCTTGGCGACGGTTTCCTTCTTGGCGACCGGCTCGGCCTTGGCGACCTTCACCGGCTCGGCGCGCTCGACCTTGGCAACCTTCGGTTCCTTCTTCTCGACCCTGGCTACCTTCGGCTCGCTCTTCTCAGCCTTGGCAGCCTTGGAGAGCTTCAGGGCCTTGGGCGCATCCACGCTCTTAGCGACGCGACGCTTTGCCGAATAGGAATGGTACGAACCGCTCGCAGAGTGCGAGGTGTCGTTGTCACCGCGGCCATAAGCCAGTGGCGAGGTCGCGTGCGGACGAACCACCTCGGGGACGTATTCACACGACAAGCACGCCTGGGCGGCGGTGCTGGCGAAGGCGGTGGCGGCGGCAAGGGCTGCGGCGGCAATAAAAGTGCGGGTCATTGGTTTTCTCCAGAATCGGACGTTTCTCGATTTCTGGAGGGATCATGCCGCCGGATGCCCGGGTTCGCTGTTCCGGGGGGCACATGGCCTAATTTTTCGATCAAATGCGCTGCAGCCGGCAGAAAATGGGGCCCGGAGGGGCGCCGAGGCGCGCGCTCCGGGTCTTGAGACACATCAGTCGATGGTGATGGCGACGACCTTGAATGCCTTGTCCACCTTGAAGTCGTAGTTGGTCGTTTTGCACTTCACGTCGTTGGCCTCGTACATGCCCGTCGACTCCGTCTCCTTCTCGAAGGTGCCGCCCTCGCAGCCCCAGCCGGCTACGAGCTCTTTCAGCTTTGCAGCTTCGTCGTCGGTCACCTTCTCGTCTGCGAAGGCGGCGCCGCAGCACAGTCCCAGAGCAGCGACAGTCGAAATAATGAAGCGCATGGGTAGTCTCCTTTTTTCGGCCTTGGGCAAAATTTCCTGGTCGAGCAACACTCGCCGACCCGCACTGACAGAAAACTGACGCGCTAAGCCTTCAACGCGTTCGGAGCAGCGTTGGTTTGCGCCAGATGATGCGGTCTTTGCTTGCGTGAACCTTGCGTACCTGCCGGTCAATACGCTGCGGCCGGCGCGCCATTCACATCTTCGTTGCATCGCCGACGCCAGTGTGCCCCGCAAAAAGTTATTCATCTGCTGTTTAAAAACCCGGCCCCTGTGTGCACAACCGCGCCGCCGCAACAATCGGTACGTCTTGAGCCGTGTTAGCCGTCGCTTGTCGCGTATCCCGCGTAGAGGGGAACAAAATAATCGAGCGAGGGAGTACGTAGCTTTGAAACAGATTTATCTCGCGATCGTGGCGATCGTCGCCGCTGTCGCCACACTGACGCCGGCCCAAGCGCAGGTAGAAAATCCCTGGCGGGGCTTCTATGCCGGCTTGAACGGCGGCTATGCCTGGAACAGCGCCAACGGCAGATTCAACGACGCTTCCGACCTGTCCGGGTTGTCACTGAACGGCGCCATCGTCGGCGGCCAGATCGGCTACAACTGGCAGGCCAACCAATTCCTGTTCGGCATCGAGGCCGACGCATCGACGCGCGCCGGCGGCGAGGACACGGTCATCGTCAATCCGGGCACGCCGGACGCGGCGACCGTCAGCGGGGACATGAGCTACCTCGCGAGCGTTCGCGCACGCCTCGGCTGGGCGATCGGCAACTGGCTGCTCTACGGCACCGTCGGCTGGGGCTTCGGCGAATTCAAGTTCACCGAGGACCTGCCGCAGCAGGCATTCAGCGGCAAGATCCGCGTCAACGACAACGGCCTCGCATTCGGCGGCGGCGTCGAATGGATGGTCGCCTACGGAGTGTCGCTGCGCGCTGAATATCTGCGCTATGACCTCTCGGCCGGATCGACCATTTCGACGGACTTTCCGACGGCAGGCGCCGGCGCGAACATCGGCTTCGACAACGTCGACGTCGCCCGCGCTGCGCTCAACATCAAGCTGAGCAACTAAACTTTCGCGCGCCGATGTGGCGGAGGTATTCGGGGATACCTTCGCCACGCGGCCCGTTCCGCAGCGGTAATCGCGCTCGGCACCAGCAAGCTGGCGGCATTCGCGTTGCAGTTGCCGCGAATTCTATCGGCTCGGACAAAGCTCCGGCAATCGCGTTGGACTACTCCGTAGGCTGCGCATAGCCCAAGGAGTGACGCCAATGAGAAAGTTTCTCGCATTCAGCGTGGCCGCCGTGATGGCAGCTGCGATCGTTCCAGCCTCTGCCGACACGACGCGCGATGAGCGCATGCTCAAGGCGCCGGAAAAATCGATGGGTGACGAGGGCAAGCTTCCCGCCACCGAGAAGATGGGCAATCAGGTGCCCGACATGACCGGACCGCGCACGGCGGCGACGCCAGGTGATGATGCCGGCGCGCCATCAGGACCGAAGGGTCCGCGCAAGCGCATGGGCGATGAAGGAAAATTGCCGGCAACGAAAAACATGAGCGGTGCAGTGCCGGAGATGAATGCGCCCAAGTAAAACCGTTTTCGCTCCCCCGCGCGCTCGATGCCGCCGATCCGCCGATCGGCGGCATCGTTCGTATCAGTGCAATAGTTCTGTTAGAGCTTTCGCGATGCGCCTTGCCACACCCTCTCGTATGTATTGCGCGCCGGCCATATAACTTGCTGCGCCAGCACCCAGCCAAAAGCGAGGACAGCCACACATGTCATTTCGATCTAGTCGCCGGACGATTGTTCTGAGTGTGGGAGTTGCGAGTGTCGCGTTGGCTGCGCTGCTCGGCGCTGTTGTCAGTGCGCCCGCCAGTGCAGCCGAGGCTGCATGCGCCGATACGGGCATCACGCTGTCGAAGGGCTTTTGCGCAACTGTGTTCGCCGACAAGATCGGCCACGCGCGGCAGATGGTGGTGGCGCCGAACGGCACGGTGTTCGCCAACACGTGGAGCGGCATCTACTACAACAACGATACACCGCCCGAGGGCGGGTTTCTCGTCGCGTTGAAGGATACGAACGGCGACGGGACCGCCGACACCATCGAGCGCTTCGGTCCGACATTTGCGGAAGGCGCGCACGGCGGCACGGGCATCGCCATCTACAAAGACGGCCTTTACGCCGAACTCAACGACAAGATCGTCCGCTATCAGCTGAACGACGACGAGATTGCGCCGACCGCGAAGCCCGAGACCGTCGTCTCCGGCTTCCCGCTCACCGGCGATCATCCGATGCATCCCTTCATCATCGACGATAAGGGCAACATCTTCGCGGCGATGGGTTCGGCGACGAACGCATGCGAAATCAAGAACCGCATGCCGCATTCGAAGGGCCACGATCCGTGCACCGAGCTCGGGACGCGCGCCGGCGTGTGGCGCTTCGATGCCAACAAGCGCGACCAGGTATTCTCGGAGAAAGAGCGCTATGCTTCGGGCATTCGCAACGGCGAGGGTCTCGACTTCGACGCCGAGGGACGGCTCTACATCACGCAGCACGGCCGGGACCAGCTGCGCGAGAACTGGCCGGAACTCTATACGCAGGAGCAGGGCTTCAATCTTCCGGCGGAGGAGCTGCTGATCCTCAAGGAAGGCGCGGCGTACGGCTGGCCGAGGTGCTACTTCGACGCGACGCAGGGCAAGCTGGTGCTCGGGCCGGAGTATGGCGGCGATGGCGGCAAGGCGGTCGGTGGCTGTGATCAAGCCGACCCGCCGATTGCTGCGTTCCCAGCGCACTGGGCGCCGAACGACATGAAGATCTACAAGAGTGCGGATTTTCCCGAAGGCTACCGAGGCGGCGCGTTCATCGCGTTCCACGGATCTTGGAACCGCGCGCCGGGTCCGCAGGGCGGATATAACGTCGTGTTCCAACCGCTGAAGGACGGAAAGAAGTCCGGCGACTACATCGTGTTCGCGGACGGCTTTGCCGGCAAGTACAAGGATCCGGGCCGCGCCGCGCATCGCCCGTCGGGTCTCGCCATCGGACCCTACGGCGCGCTCTACATCAGCGACGACGTCGGCGGGCGCGTCTGGCGCGTGGTGTATGAGGGCGACCCTGACGCAAAGGGCATCGAGGCAGCGCCGGCTCCGAAGGAGTTGGCCGCGTCGTCTCCGGAGGCCCGACCGCCCGAGGGTATCCATCCCGACGCTGGCGGCCCGCAGCTGACGCCGCCGCCCGGCGCGACGCAGTCGCAGGTCGACCTCGGCAGCAAAGTGTTCTCCGGCGAAGTGGCGGGCGCGACGTGCGCGGGCTGCCACGGCGACGGCGGCCTCGGCACGCCGGTCGGGCCCAACCTGACCACCGGCAAATGGCTATGGGGTGACGGCAGCCTGCAGAGCCTCACCAAGACAATCGCGGACGGTGTGCCCGAACCCAAGCAGCATCCGGGCGCCATGCCACCAATGGGCGGTGTCGAACTTTCCAAGGAGCAACTAGATGCCGTCGCCGCCTATGTGTGGGCGCTTGGGCACGGGAAGCAGGCAGCGGCGCAATAGCCTCTCGGCGCGGGCGGGCGCCGAGAGGGCGCCTGCCGCTTGTCGAAAGTGGCAATCGGCTTGCCACGGCGTCCGCTTGTCGGGCGTCGCAGGCGTCAGCATTGTGCGGCTCCACGCGATCCAAGGAGCCGCCCATGCGCACGTCTCTCGCGAGCCTCTCCGCCCTCCTACTCGTGCTTGCGCATCCGGCCTATGCGGCCGAGTACAACTGCGCGGCGAAAGAGACCGGAATCAAGCTCAACGACTACGATATCGGGATCGCGAAGCGCGAGGCCGCGATCGCGGAGATGCGCGGCGAGATCAAGGATGGCGGCGGGTCGACCGAGCAGCAGAAGAAGGCGCTCGAGAGCTATGAGGCAAAGCTCGCCAAGGTGAAGAGCGAGCGTGAAGCGCTGCTGAAGGAATGCTCCGCAAAGACGGCGCCGTAGGTGTTCTTAAATGGCGCCGGTTCGCAGGAAGACCGGGCTCAGCCGGGTCTGAATGCCGACATCTCGACGACGTTGCTCTCCGGCCCGTTGATCTCGGAGAAGTGCGTCACCTTGTTGCTGTCGCACACGTAGACCCACTTGTGGTCGAACAACTCGCCATCGCGGATGTGGCCGAACACGGCACCCTTGGCGCCGCGCCAGAACAGCGTCGCGGGCGTCTTGTCGGCGTCGACCTTCTCCCAGTTCGGCTCGATGTACTCGTTGATCTGCTTCCAGTGGATCAAGGCAAGTCACTCCTGAGGTGTATTTGGCCTGAGGTGAATCTCGTGCAGCCCTTATGACCGCATCGGGAGGAAAAGCGAAGGAAATCCCAGCAGTAGGTCGCTAGCCGTGGTTGTAACGCGGGATAACCGCATCCTGCTCGCCCGGCGGCACTATTAAGTCGTGCACGGCATGCTCGCTTTCGAGCTTTTGCCTTTCCGGGATCTTAAGTGAATTCGGCTAGCCATATGGGGTTCCAGCCGCTTGGATCCAGCCCCGATGCAACGCCGAACTTTCCTCAAAGCATCTGCCCTTGCGCCAGCGGCGGTCGCCATCGGCGTCACTCCTTCTTTCGGCGCACCGGATATGTCGCCGCTCAAGCAGCTCGCAGCCGACCTCGACGCAAGCCTCTTTGCGCCGGACGGTCTCGCGGTGCCACTGACCGACACGCCGACACCCTCCCCGCTCGCGGCCGGCCTCGATCGCACGCTCGTCCTCGGCGGCGGCGGCGAGTGGTATCTCGCCTGGTATTGCGGATTTTTCCACGGACTGCTCGAGCAGGGCATCGACGTGCCGTCGCTGGCGGAAATGATCGTCGGCACGTCGGCCGGCTCCTATGCCGGCTCGTCGATGGCGAGCGGCCACTTCCAGCGCCTGCGCGCCGAGTTCGAGTTCTTCGGATATTTCCCCGGCCTCTTTGCGCGCATGGCGCCGGTCAGCGATCCAAACGCCAGCCAAGTGCGTGCGCAGAAGATCAATGCCGCGGCCAAGGACGGCTCGCTCGCCACGCGGCAGGTCATCGGACACGCCGCGCTCGCAGCGGACAATCCAGTGGACGGGGCGAAGCTGGAGCGCGTCGCTGCGCTGTTGACCGGCGACAGCAAGACCGGCTGGCCGGCGGCGAAGATGTATACGACCGCCGTCGATTGCTACACGGGCGAGCGCGTCGTCGTCTCGCAGGCCACGGCGAAGAAGAACAACATCCCATTGGCGCACGGCGCCGCTGCAAGCTCGTCGCTTCCCGGTGTGATGGGGCCGACGCTGCTCGGACAACGGTACTGCATGGATGGCGGCATGTGCTCCAATCCGGCGCACGTCGATCTCGTCGCCGGCTCGAAGCGCGCGATCATCGTGACGCTCAATGACGGTCTGAAGCCGCCGTTCCTCACCGGCATCCCGCACCCGACGGGCGAGAACATCCGCCAGATCGAGGCGACCGGAACGCAGACGCTGTGGATCAAGGCCGATCCGCCGGACGTCAACCTGCTCGACCCGAAGGAAATCTCACCGGCGCTGCGCACCGGATACAACCGCGCGAAGCAGGAAGCCGCCGCGATCAAGGCGTTCTGGGGTTAGCGCGTTCCACACGGCAAACCGTTGACGGCCTTGGTGTTCGGCTGACCGTCCCCAGCTGTTCGGGATGGATGGGTTTCATCAACCACACGAATCGGCGACAAAGCCTCGGGCTGCTTTGAAGGTGGTGCGCGTCGCGGCCGGACCGAGGTCCGACATGCTGAGCTTTGTGGCCATCCTCGCGGCGGCGCTTTCGGGCTTCGCGGGGTTGGGCATATGGACGGTAGCCGCGTGCGCAATCGCGCTCGCGTCGCTTTCACACGCCGAGCACTACCAGCTCTATCGGCGCGGACAGGAGCTCGGGCTCACCGAGACGCTGCGGGCGACGGTGCTCCGCAGCTTCATCAACGCGCTCGTCGCAACGGGCGGCGCCTATTCCGGTGGCGCGCTGCTGCATTTCCTGCAGAGCTAAAGCAGCCAGCGCGTGTCGTAGTTGCCAGCCTTGGCGGCTGCCACCCTGCGCAAGCCCTCGTTGGCACGTGCTCGAAGACGCCTGAACTTGCGCGGCCGAAACCACTTTCGCCGTCCCAGCTCCGTTGCGATGCGCCGGTATTCGGTGTCTGCTTCATCGAGTTGAGCGGGTGCAATCACGACAAAGCCCAGTTCATTGGCACCCAGTGCCGTGTAGTAGTGCATGTCTGCTTTCTCAAGCCGCTCCCAAGCGTCCAGAGGCTCATGTTCACTTATGAGTTTAAGCGCGCCGGGGTAGTGAGGCTGCGAGTCATGGCTCGAGCGCATCATCTGGTTGGCGGCGAGCGGTGCATACGGCCGCATCACTTCGGACAGGTATCGCTTCGCGCGGGCAAACGAGACCGCGCGTCTCCTCAGGGGAGTTAGAGCTTCGGCCAAGCCGCACAAATTCGCATACGCATCGTCAACCCCTGCCAGTCCGAGCTTTCTTAGCTGATGAGCCTCGAGCTCGCGTAACTCGAAATCGTTCTCGTGACCGGGCAAAGCTAGAGCACTACGGAAATAGCTCAGGGCTTGTTCGTTCATCTCTACGTCGGTTCCACGACCGGCCCTCGATGCCGCGATTGTGCCTCGAATGGCGTAGGCGCTCGGGAGCTGTTGGCGGAGCGATGCCAAGTGGTCCTCGGCCGTCCCAAGCTTGCGCTTGATACTTTCGATTGCGCGGCCGAGCGACAGGTCGGAACTCTTCGCGACACCTAGGGCATAGGCTGGCTTGTCCCAGTTGCGCTCGCGTAGCACGACCTTGAGGTCCGGATCGACGAACAACGGTTCTTGCAATCCCCGCCCGGGTGCCGGCCGTTGGATGAGATCGATGATCCCGCGCGTGCCTTGCTCCAACCGGCGATCACTCTCGGCGATGTACTCGGCGAGGCGCTTGTGCAGGATATGCTCGCGGTAGCGCCACCAGCGCCATAAGCCGAAGGTCACGCCGACCAATCCGACAATGGTTTGGCCGTACTGCTGCACCAGCTGTGCAAGCTGTCCGGCCAAGCCGCTGGCCTCGGCGCCGAAGCGGCTGATGACCTCCACGAGCCAAGGCGCCAATAGGTCGTTCTGAGAGAGCCAACTCGCCAGCTCACAGAATGCGTCCTGTGATCCGCACTCCATCCCCGTCCCCCGACGAAAAAACGCGATACTGCGGCCCAACTTACGCGCGCGGGGC
>CALRVN010000091.1:0-11321 GCA_943371625.1 Hyphomicrobium sp. CS1GBMeth3 | reverse complement strand
CGGCGCCTTCGTGCTGCTGTTCGTCGTCCTTCCCGCGCCGCTGGTCGATGCAGCGCTGAATGCGGCCCGTGCGCTGCACGTCGCAACCACCGCCGCCCGATGACCGTCGCGCCCGCCGCTCTGCCGGAGGGCTGTTCTGTTGCTCGCCTCGCCGAGGTCGACGGAACGAATGCCGAGGCGATGCGGCGTGTCATCGCCGGCGAGCGCGGCCCGCTCTGGATTACAGCAGAACGGCAAACCGCTGGCCGCGGCCGCTCGGGACGCGCCTGGTCGTCCGACGCCGGTAACCTCTTCGCCAGCTATATAACCGAGCTGTCCTGCCCGCCCGCCAAGGCAGGTCAGTTGTCGCTCGTCGCCGGCGTGGCGGCGATCGACGCGATCCGCCGCGCGGGAGACATTCCCGGGCTGCGTCTCAAATGGCCCAATGATGTGCTCATCGGCACTGCAAAGGTTGGCGGAATTCTCGTCGAATCGGTAGCGGCGACGCCCAGGCACGGCATCGTCGCTGTCGTCGGCGTCGGCCTTAACCTCGTCTCGGCTCCCGAAAATCTTGGACGATCCGCGACATATCTCGCTGCGGCCGGATTAGCGCTTTCGCCGCACGAGGCATTGTGCTTCCTGGCGCAGACCATGACCGACTGGATCAGAATTTGGGACGACGGAGCCGGCTTCGCGCACGTGCGCGAGGCGTGGCTCGAGCGAGCAGGCGCCATTGGCGAACCGCTCACCATCAACGCAACCAAGGGGCCCGTCTCCGGCACCTTTTCCGGCCTCGATGACAGCGGTGCGCTGCTCATCGACGATGCCGAGGGACGCCAGATGAGCTTTGCATTCGGCGACGTCACGCTCGACTCCAGAGACGGCCACGCATGAGCGATCCCAAACGGAGTGCTGCTCGCCCCGGCGGCGGTGACGAGCTTGTGTTCGTTGCGTTGGGCGGCCTCGGCGAGATCGGCATGAACGCCTATCTATACGGCTATGGGCCCGAGGATGCGCGGCGCTGGCTGATGGTCGACTGCGGCATCACCTTTCCCGAGGGCGAGTTCGATCCCGGCATCGACGTCATCCTTCCCGACGTGCGCTTCATCGAGGAGAACCGCTCCGACCTCGCCGGCATCGTCATCACGCATGCGCACGAAGACCACATCGGCGCGGTGATCGAGTTGTGGCCGCGCCTCAGGGCGCCGGTCTATGCAACTCCGTTCACCGCCGGCATGCTGAAGTCCAAGCTCGCCGAGCACGGCAACGGCCTCGATATACCCATTCACGTCATCCCGCTCGATTCCAAGTTCGACGTTGGCCCGTTCAACATCGAGCTGCATTCGCTCGCGCACTCCATTCCGGAGATGAGCGCGCTCGCCATCCGCACCCCGCTCGGCACCGTGTTCCACACCGGCGACTGGAAGCTCGATGCGACGCCGACCATCGGTGCACCCGCCGACGCCGCGCGCCTCGCCAAGCTGGGCGAGGAGGGCGTGCTCGCCCTCATGATCGACTCCACCAACGCCTTCCGTGAGGGCACCTCGCCCTCCGAGCAGGACGTGGCGAACTCGCTCGTCGACATCGTCAAGAAGGCCAAAAAGCGTGTCGCCGTGACGACGTTTTCATCCAACGTCGCGCGCGTCAAAGGCGTTGCGGACGCCGCGCACGCCGCTGGACGCCAGCTCGTCGTCGCCGGCCGCGCACTCCACCGCGTCATCGAGGTCGCTCGCGAAACCGGTTACCTGCCGCAAGGCTTCCGCTATCTCGACCAGGATCAATTCACCTACATCGACCGCCACGACATCGTGCTTCTCTGCACCGGCAGCCAGGGCGAGCAGCGCGCCGCGCTCGCGCGTATCGCCGAGGAGGAGCATCCCGAGATCTCGCTCGACAAGGGCGACGTCGTGATCTTTTCCTCGCGCACCATCCCCGGCAACGAGAAGGCCGTGGGCCGCATTCAGAACAACCTCGCCCGCAATGGCTGCGAGATCCTCACCGACAACGAGGCCCTCGTGCACGTATCAGGGCATCCGCGGCGCGACGAGCTGCGCCAGATGTACCGCTGGATGCGCCCGAAGATCGCCGTTCCGATGCACGGCGAAGCCCGCCACCTGAAGGCTCAGGCCCAGCTGGCGCGCGAGATGGGCGTTGAAACCACGTTCACGCTCACCGACGGCGAAATTCTTCGGCTGGCCCCCGACCCCGCCATCATCGATGATGCCCCGGTCGGCCGGCTGTTCCGCGATGGCCGCCTGCTGGTGCCGGAGGCCGAGGGTCCCGTCCGCGACCGCCGTAAGCTGTCGATCGTCGGCGTTGTCGTGGTCAGCTTCGCCGTTTCCCGCAAGGGCGCCGTGCTCGGCGAGCCGCAGGCCCTGATCGACGGCGTCCCCGAGCAGACGGCCGACGGGGACTCCATGCTGGACGTGGTGCTCGACGCCGTTGACGGCACCCTGCGCTCCATCCCCCCGAACGTCCGCAAGAACCCGGACAACCTTGCTGAATCCGTGCGCCGATCGGTACGCGCCGCCGTCAACCAGGCTTGGGGCAAGAAGCCCATTTGCAAGGTGCTCGTGAACGTGGTCGATACTAAGGGCTAAACCCCGGGCCGGCCGACCGCGACAGAGGAAACCAATGATCGGACGTCTGAATCACGTAGCCATCGCCGTGAAGGACCTCGGCGCCGCGACTGCCATTTACAAAAATGCGCTGGGCGCCAGCATGACCGACCCGACGCCGCAGCCCGAGCACGGCGTGACGGTGGTTTTCGTCAATCTGCCCAACACCAAGATCGAATTCCTCGAGCCGCTGGGCGAGAATTCGCCGATCGCCAAGTTCCTGGAAAAGAACGGTGACGGCGGCATCCACCACATCTGCTACGAGGTAGACGACATCATCGCCGCCCGCGATCAGCTGAAGGCGCAGGGGGCTCGCATCCTCGGCGACGGCAATCCCAAGATCGGCGCCCATGGCAAGCCGGTGCTCTTCCTGCACCCCAAGGACTTCCTCGGCACCTTGACCGAACTCGAGCAGGCCTGATGTGATGCGCGGCGCTGGCGAGTATTCCTGTCGCATGAGTGGAACACCTCTCCTGGCCGGCGAAGCCGGCAGGGGGCCAAGGCCCCCCGCGCCTTATGGCGCGGCTATCAGCTTGCACGACGGCACCACGCCGAATTCGACATCGTTCCTCGTGTCAGTCCGGAGATAATCGATGGACGCGGTGATGGCTGTCGCCATCTACATCTTCATCTGGTGGATCACGCTGTTCGCCGTGCTGCCCTTCGGCGTCCACACGCAGGACGAGGCCGGCAGCGTCGTTCCCGGCACGCCTGGCAGCGCGCCCGCGAAGGCGCGTATCCTGCGGGTCTTCGTGATCAATACGATCGTGGCGAGCGTCGTGTTTGCGGTCGTCTATGCCGTGATCGCCTACCGCCTGATCGATCCCGAACGGCTTCCCTGGTAGCGCGTCGGTGCCGCGCGCCCGATCGCTGAGCGACTGCCTGCAAAAGCGGCAATCACGAACCCCAAAAATGCGAAGAGCAAGGTTTCGCAACCTTGCTCCACGCATTGTCATCTTGTTTTTATCGTCACTGAGTGCCGCCGCTATTCCGCGATCCGGCTCTACAGCGTGGCAGCAAATCGACCACCTCAGTGGGTAGTCTAGCGTGCTGCGTTCTTCCCTAGACTTGGGCTGTCTGTCACCTGTTTCGATGACTTATGACCCACCCTTATGGCGAGTACGTTTACTCGACACGCGGCCTTCTGTCACGCGGCTTCGTGTGCCGACGGCAAAAAAAATTTTGCGCTTCACTGAGGTGCAATTCGCACGTGCAATCAATGCTGCAACGCACCCCGCTTCAGACGTCCGTCCGACACCGTGGAACGTCGATCAGACCTGCCTGCTAGGTGTGCACACAGGACGTTCCGCAGCCAGTGTTGCCACCCGCCTGGATTAACGCTACCAGCCCGGATATCCGGCCTTCGCGGCCGAACTTCCTCCCGTTGGCGCCCGTCGGCGCTTCGTTGACCTGGATCGGCCCGCCATGCGCCTTTCACCCACAGACTTGCTCATTTCACGGGCAGGGCCAATTCAAGCCCGTCCGATGACGTTGAGGGTAGGTCGATGAGCAAGCGCGCGCTGCCCGTCACACGCGAAGCGGATTTCCCCGAGTGGTACCAGGCCGCTGTCCGCGACGGCGACATGGCCGAGACGAGCCCCGTGCGCGGCTGCATGGTGATCAAGCCGTGGGGCTGGGGCGTCTGGGAGCGCATCCAGGCCGAGCTCGACGCCCGCATCAAAGAGACGGGCCACGACAACTGCTACTTCCCGCTCTTCATTCCGATGAGCTTCCTCGCCAAGGAGGCCGAGCACGTCGAAGGCTTCGCCAAGGAGATGGCGGTCGTCACCCATCACCGCCTGAAGAACGTCGGTGGTGAACTGGTCGTCGATCCCGCCGCCAAGCTGGAAGAGCCGCTGATCGTGCGGCCGACATCCGAGACCATCATTGGCGACGCCTTCCAGCGCTGGATCAAGAGCTATCGCGACCTGCCGCTGCTCATCAACCAGTGGGCCAACGTCGTCCGCTGGGAGATGCGCACGCGCCTCTTCCTGCGCACAACCGAATTCCTCTGGCAGGAGGGCCATACCGCCCACGCCGACCGCGACGACGCCATGGTCGAGACTCTGAAGATGCTGGAGGTCTACCGCGAGTTCGCCGAGAACGTGCTCGCGATGCCGGTCGTCGCCGGCGAGAAACCCGCCAACGAGCGTTTCCCCGGCGCCGACAACACCTATTCCATCGAAGCCATGATGCAGGACGGCAAGGCCCTGCAGGCCGGCACGTCGCATTACCTCGGCACCCATTTCGCCAAGGCGCAGAACATCCAGTTCCAGAGCCGCGAAGGTCAGCTCGAATACTGCCACACCACGAGCTGGGGCGTGTCCACGCGCCTGATCGGCGGCGTCATCATGACTCACGGCGACGACGACGGGCTGCGCATGCCGCCGAAGATCGCCCCGCGCCAGATCGTCATCGTGCCCATGCTGCGCGACAAGCCCGAGGACAAGGAACTCCTCGACTACTGCGCCGCTCTCGAAAAGGACCTAAAGGCAGCCGGCATCCGCGTGCTGGTCGACGCCAAGCCGGTGAAGTCCGCCGAGAAGCGCTGGAACTGGGTCCGTCGCGGCGCTCCCGTCATCGTCGAGATCGGCGGCCGCGATGCCGCCGGCGGCAACGTCACCTTCATGCGCCGCGACGCGCTGCGTGATGGCGACAAGGTCGTCTCCCACACGAAGCTGCGCGATGAGTTCGTCGCCGGAGCCCCGGCACTGCTGGACGACATCCAGGCCAAGCTCTTTGCCGAGGCCAAGGCCCGGCTCGATGGAAACATCGTTACCGGCCTCACCACCTTCGAGGCGCTGGCCGACTATTTCGGTACCGCCGAGGCCGACGACGAGGGCGGCGCCTTCAAGGGCTGGGCCTACGTCGCCTGGTCGAAGCCCGACGGGCCGGCCCTGGAAGCGATTGCCGAGCGCCTGAAGGCGCTTAAGCTCACCATCCGCAACGCCCCGCTGGACCAGAAGCCGGCCGAGGGCGCCTGTCTTTTCACCGGGAATCCGGCTGTGGAGTACGTCCTGATCGGCCGCGCCTATTAGGCGGTGATGCAGGGCGGTAACGGTTCGCGCAGCGTCGGAGAGGGGGGTCACAGGCCATTCTCCATGCAACGCAATCTGGCCCGATTGGGGGGATAGCTCTCCCCCGAGCCAAGGCCAGCGATGGGGAGTTTCGCGGGGATGACAGCGGCCGTGACGGACACCAAGCCGTTTTCGCCATTCGAGTGGATGCTCGCCTCGCGCTATCTCCGCGCCCGGCGCAAGGAAGGCTTCATCTCGGTCATCGCCGGATTTTCCTTCACCGGCATCATGCTCGGCGTCGCGACCCTCATCATCGTCATGGCGGTGATGAACGGCTTCCGCAACGAGCTGTTCGCCAAGATCCTCGGGCTCAACGGCCACATCATCGTCAACAAGATCGGCGGCCCGTTCGACGACTACGACGAGGTGACCAAGCGCATCGCCGCCATGCCGGGCATCAAGTCCGCCATGCCGCTGATCGAAGGCCAGGTGATGGTCTCGTCCGCGGTGCAGGCGACCGGCGCACTCGTCCGCGGCATGACGGAGGAGGGGCTGCGCTCGCTCCCGCTAGTTGCCGACAACATCCGTTACGGCACGCTGACAGGTTTCGGCGACAGCGGCGGCATAGCGATCGGCACCCGCCTCGCCAACATGCTGCGCGTCAACGTCGGCGACAGCATTACGCTGGTTTCCCCGCGCGGGGCGTCGACGCCCTTCGGCACCGCGCCGCGCACCAAGCCCTATAAGATCGCGGCCCTCTTCGAGATGGGCATGGCCGAGTACGATCGAACCATGGTCTTCATGCCGCTCTCCGAGGCACAGCGCTATTTCTCGCGCGGGCCGGAGGTGGATGCGATCGAGATCGTCGTCGACCATCCTGGCAACATCGACGGCTACATGCGCGAGGTGAAGCGCGTCGCCGGCATGACCAACCACGTCTCCGACTGGCGAGCGCGCAACGAGACCTTCTTCACGGTGCTGGAGGTCGAGCGCAATGTGATGTTCATCATCCTGTCGCTGATCGTGCTCGTCGCCGCGCTTAACATCATTTCCGGCCTGATGATGCTGGTGAAGGATAAGGGGCGAGACGTCGCCATCCTGCGCACCATGGGGGCGACGCGCGGCGCCATCATGCGCGTGTTCCTCATCACCGGCGCCTCGATCGGCATCGTCGGCACGTTTGCCGGGCTGATCCTCGGCATCGTGTTCTGCCTCAACATCGAATCGATCCGCGGGCTCATCTCTTGGATGACCAACACGACGCTGTTCGACCCCAACGTCTACTACCTGACGCGCCTTCCCGCCGACATGGAGCCTCGCGAGACAGTCTTCATTGTCTTGATGGCGCTCGCCCTTTCCGTCCTCGCCACGATTTATCCCTCGTGGCGCGCATCAACCCTCGATCCCGTAGAAGCGCTGCGCTACGAATGAGCGACCGTCGCATACCCGCCCTGGCCGAGGAGCTGCAAGCCTTGCGAGACAATGGGCACAACTCGTCACAGCCTGTGCTGCGGCTCGACAAGCTCGTGCGCGTCTACCATCAGGGCCCGCGGCGCATCGCCGTCCTCAACCGCGCGTCGGTCGATATTTTTCCCGGCCAGGCCGTTGCTCTGGTCGGCCCGTCCGGCGCCGGCAAGTCGACGCTCCTGCACATCGCCGGCCTGCTCGAGACACCGGACGAAGGCCACGTCATCCTGCAAGGCCTCGACTGCGCGCGCATGAACGATGCCGACCGCACCCGCATGCGGCGCGTGAAGATGGGCTTCGTCTATCAGTTCCATCAGTTGCTGCCGGAGTTCTCGGCGCTCGAGAACGTCGTCATTCCGCAGATGATCCTCGGCCGCAATCGCCGCGCCGCATCCGACCGCGCCCGGCAGCTTCTCACCTCGCTTGGGCTCGGCGACCGCGTCGAGCATCGCCCGGCCGAGTTGTCGGGCGGCGAGCAGCAGCGCACCGCCATCGCCCGTGCCCTCGCCAACGAGCCGCGCCTGATCCTCGCCGACGAGCCGACGGGCAACCTCGACCCGCACACCGCCGACCACGTCTTCGACGCGCTGGTCAACCTCATCCGCACCACGGGCGTCGCCGCGCTGATTGCCACCCACAACTTCGACATCGCGCGCCGCATGGACCGCGTCATCACGCTCGACGGCGGCCAGCTTGTCGAGCTGGACCCTGCCTCCTTGCGCCAGAACGCCGTCCGCTAAGCGTTTTCCGCATCTTGCCGCTGAAGCTCGCGCAACGTCGTGGCAGCTGACGAGTGTGGAGACGCGGAGAGGTAAGTTTAACTTACCTTCGCCTTAGCTTACCTATGGAGCATGAACGCTCCGACTCGCACGCCGAACGACGGCCAGCCCGTCACGCCCGCGCCGCCGCGCTTCGTGCACCTCAAGGTGCATTCGGCCTATTCGCTGCTCGAAGGCGCGCTGCCCATCGGCAAGCTGGCGAAGCTCGCCGCCGCCGGCGGGCATCCGGCGCTGGGCCTCACCGACACCAACAACCTCTACGGCGCGCTCGAATTTTCCGACAAGCTGGCCGATAGCGGCATCCAACCCATCGTCGGCGTGTCCCTCACCATCGACTTCGAGGATCGCCGCCACGACGCCACCGAGCGCGGCACACCCGTCGGACGTGGACCCGGCGACGGCAACATTGCGCTGCTCGCAATGAACGACGCCGGCTACGCCAACCTGATGAAGCTCGTCTCGGTGGCCCACCTCGATTCCCCCGACGTCGAAAGCGCCTTCACGACTGGGGCTGTTCTCGCCCAGCACACCGAAGGCCTCATCGTCCTGACCGGCGGCCCCGACGGTCCGATCGACCGCGCCCTGCGCGACGGCCAACAGGCGCTTGCCGATGCGCGCCTCGATAGCCTCAACGCCATGTTCGGCGACCGCCTCTACGTCGAGATCCAGCGCCATGGCCTGAAGTCCGAGCACGACGTCGAGCCGCAGCTCCTGAAGTTCGCCTACGCCAAGCACATTCCCATCGTCGCCACCAACGAGGCTTACTTCTCCTCGCCCGACGACTACGAGGCTCACGACGCACTGCTCTGCATCGCCGCCGGACGCTACGTCGTCGAGGACGACCGCCGCCGCGTCACGCGCGAGCATGACTTCAAGTCCGCCGCCGCCATGGCCGAGATCTTCGCCGATCTCCCCGAAGCGCTCGACAACACCATCGAGATCGCCAAGCGTTGCGCGTTCCGCCCGCGCGGCAAGAAACCGATCCTGCCGCGCTTCGTCGCCGCCGATCAGAAATTGAGCCCCGAGGAGGTCGCCAAGCTCGAATCCGACGAGCTGCGCCGTCAAGCGAAAGAGGGCCTCGATCAAAGGCTCGCTGACGGGCCGCTCGCCGCCGGCTTCACGCGCGAAGACTACGACAAGCGTCTGGCCTACGAGCTCGACGTCATCGCCGGCATGAAGTTCCCCGGCTACTTCCTCATCGTTGCCGACTTCATCAAATGGGCGAAATCGCAGGGCGTGCCCGTCGGGCCCGGCCGCGGCTCCGGTGCCGGCTCCGTCGTCGCCTGGGCGCTGACCATCACCGATCTCGATCCGCTGCAGTTCGGCCTGCTCTTCGAGCGCTTCCTCAATCCCGAGCGCGTCTCGATGCCGGACTTCGACATCGACTTCTGCCAGGATCGGCGCGACGAGGTGATCCGCTACGTGCAGGGCAAGTACGGCCACGACCGCGTCGCCCAGATCATCACGCACGGAAAATTGCAGGCCCGCGCGGTGCTGCGCGACGTCGGCCGCGTGCTGCAGATGCCCTACGGCCAGGTCGACCGGCTCTGCAAGCTCGTGCCGAACAATCCCGCCAACCCGGTGACGCTGCCCGAGGCAATCGCCGGCGAGCCCAAGCTGCAGGAAGAGATTGACCGCGACCCGATGGTCGCCCGTCTCGCCGAGATCGCCCAGAAGCTCGAAGGCCTCTACCGCCACGCCTCGACGCACGCCGCCGGCATGGTCATCGGCGACCGCCCGCTGGTCGAGCTGGTGCCGCTGACGCGCGACGCCAAGACCGGCTCGCCGGTCACGCAGTTCAACTGGAAGCTGGTCGAAGCCGCCGGCCTCGTGAAGTTCGACTTCCTCGGCCTCAAGACGCTCACCGTCCTGAAGAAGGCGGTGGAGCTGGTGAAGCGCGGACGCGGCATCGACCTCGACCTCACCAAGCTGCCGCTCGACGACAAGAAATCCTACGAACTGCTCGCCAAGGCCGATACGGTCGGCGTGTTCCAGCTTGAATCGACGGGCATGCGCGAGAGCTTGAAGCGCCTGAAGCCCGACCGCTTCGAGGACATCATCGCAATGGTGGCGCTTTATCGCCCCGGCCCCATGGACAACATCCCGACCTACATCAACCGCAAGCACGGCGAAGAGCCGGTCGACTGCCTGCACGACATGCTCAAGGGCATCCTGACCGAGACCTACGGCGTCATCATCTACCAGGAGCAGGTCATTCAGATCGCCCAGGTGATGGGCGGCTATTCGCTCGGCACCGCCGACTTGCTCCGCCGCGCCATGGGTAAGAAGGACAAGGCCGAGATGGCGCGCCATCAGGCCCAGTTCGTGGCAGGTGCCGTCGAGCGCGGCGTATCCAAGAAGGCCGCGACCGAAATCTTCGAGCTGGTCGACAAGTTCGCCGGCTACGGCTTCAACAAATCGCACGCCGCCGCCTACGCGCTCGTCAGCTATCACACCGCCTACATGAAGGCGAACTTCCGCGAGGAGTTCCTCGCCGCCTCCATGACGCTCGACATGTCGAACACCGACAAGCTTTCGATGTTCGCCGCCGAGGCGCGCAAGAGCGGCATCACCGTCGAGCCCCCGTCCGTCAACGCGTCCGAGGTAGATTTCCTCGCCGAAGCTTCGAAGGTGGATGGAAAGCCCGGCGCCATCCGCTATTCACTCGCGGCCCTGAAGAACATCGGCGCCAGCGCCGTCGCCACCATCGTCGATGACCGCAAGGCCAAGGGCAAATTTACTTCGCTCGCCGACTTTGCCTCCCGCCTCAATCCCAAGGCGCTCAACAAGCGCGGCATCGAGACTCTCGCCGCTGCCGGTGCCTTCGACGAGTTGGAGCCGAGCCGCGCCCTCGCCATCGCCAATGTCGATCAGATCCTCGAGCTGGCGCAGCGCATGGAGCAGGAGAGGGCGGACGGCCAGGCCGACTTCTTCTCCCTCGGCGGTGGCGGCGGCGCCAAGTCTGGACCGACGTTGCAGTTGCGCCCCGCGACCGCCTGGACGCCGATGGAAAAGCTGTCGGAGGAATTCGACGCCGTCGGCTTCTATCTCTCAGGCCATCCGCTCGACACCTACGAGCAGGCGCTGCAACGGCTGCACGTCAAACGCTACACCGAGTTCGAGGCGATGACCGAGCGCGGCGCCACGTCCGGCGCGCTGGCCGGCATCGTCATCTCGGCGCGCGAGCGCAGGTCGCAGAAGGGCAACAAGTTCGCCTTCGCGATGTTCTCGGACGCCACGGGGCAGTTCGAAGCCGTGATCTTCTCCGACACGCTCGCCGTATCGGGGCATCTCCTGCAGCCGGGAACGCCCGTGAAGCTGATGGTCTCGGCCGAGCGCGACGGCGACACCGTGAAGCTGCGGGTCGAGGGGATTCAAGCGCTCGATGAGGCGGTGGCGTCGGTGCAGGGCGGCATGAAGCTTGTGCTCGACGGTCGTGCCCTCGAGAAGAATCCAGCTTT
>CALRVN010000090.1:0-11441 GCA_943371625.1 Hyphomicrobium sp. CS1GBMeth3 | reverse complement strand
AGTGCGTTTGCTGCGGCGCTGCCCGCGCTGCTGGCTCCGGGCGCCGCTGTGTTCGGCGAGCACGAGGAGCGCACGCTGGGCGACGAACTGGAAGCGATGGAGCGAGCGACCGACAGTCTGCTAAAGGGTGCGTACCAGGGCGCCGTGCATAACACGCAGACGTTCCTCGCCGTGGGGCACGATGCGGGCAACGGGCTCATGCGGCTAGAGGATAACCGCCTCGCCATTACGTGGACGAATGGTCCGGTGCAGCGCGTGTTCCGGCGGATCGAGGAAGTCATCACGACGGCGGCGCATGCGACGGGCGGCACGTATATGCGCAACCCGGTATCGGAGAAGGTGCTCGGCGGCAACCTGATGACGGTGCATCCGCTGGGCGGCTGCACGATGGGCGAGAGCAGCTCCAGCGGCGTCGTCAACCACAAGGGGCAGGTGTTCGACACGAGCGCGGGTGCGGACAAGAACGCTGTGCATGAAGGGCTTTATGTCTGCGACGGCGCCGTCATTCCGTGCCCCTTGGGCATTCACCCGCTGCTGACGATCACGGCGGTGGCCGAACGGGCGATGATCCTGCTGGCACAGGATCGCGGCTGGCACATCAGCGAGGACGCGCCGCGCACAACGACCAAGGCGGAGCCCGAACCCGTGGCCTCTGTAAGCGACAAGTCGCGCGCGCGCGACTTGTCGTGGTTCGCGCGCTGGACGCGTCGCAGCCCTCAGCCGGCCGGGGGAGAGTGAGATGCGTCGTCTCTCGAAATCGGTTGCCGACCTGAAACTGCGCTACGACGTCGTCGTTGTCGGTTCCGGCTATGGCGGTGGCGTCGCCGCCTCGCGCCTCGCGCGCGCGGGCAAAAGGGTGGCGGTGCTGGAGCGCGGCCAGGAGTTCGCGATCGGCGACTTCCCCGACCGCATGGTCGAAGCGCAGGAGCAGTTCCAGGTCAGCCGCGATGGTCGGCGCGTTTCGGGTCCGCCGACGGGCCTTTACGACCTTCGCCTCGGCAAGGACATGCACGTCTTCGTCGGTTGCGGGTTGGGCGGCGGGTCGCTGGTCAACGCCAACGTTTCGCTGCCACCGGATCCGCGCGTGTGGGATGATCCGGTGTGGCCGCCCGAGCTTGCGGCCGACCAGACGCGCCAGGAAGGCTTCATGCGCGCCACCGAGGTGCTGCGGCCGACGCCCTACGAGGGGCCGGAGCTGGACAAGCTCAAGGCTCTCGGCATCAGCGGCAACGCGTTGCGGCGTGACGTGGTGCGGCCGCCGATCAACGTGACGTTCCAGAAGCAGGTGAATTACGCCGGCGTCGAGCAGCCTGCGTGCACGGCGTGCGGCGACTGCTGCTCGGGCTGCAACGTCGGCGCCAAGAACACCGTCCAGGTGACCTATCTCGCGGACGCGTTCCATCACGGGGCCGAGATCTTCACCGAGATGCGGGTGACGCACGTGCGGCAGGAGCGCGGGCGCTGGCGCGTGTTCTTCGAGCCGTTGGGGCACGAGCGCGAGAAGTTCGCCGCTGCCGACCAGTCCATCACGTGCGAGGTCGTGGTGCTGGCGGCGGGTACGCTGGGCTCGACGGAGATCCTGCTGCGCTCGCGCGAGCAGGGGCTCGCGGTTTCAGATCAACTCGGCGAGCGCTTCACCGGCAACGGTGACGTGTTGGCGTTCGCCTTCAACAACGACGTGCCGATCAACGGCATCGGCGTGGGCGCCCCGCCGATTGCGGACACGGGGCCGGTCGGGCCGTGCATCAGCGGACTGATCGACCTGCGCAATACCGAGAAGCTGGAAGACGGCATGGTGATCGAGGAGGGTTCGATCCCTTCGTCACTGGCGCCGATCCTGCCGGCGCTGTTCACCTTCGGCGCCGACAAGTTCGGCGAGGATACGGATCGCGGCGTGCTCGACTTCGTCGCGGAACGTGCGCGCCGGCGGCAGAGTCTGCTGTTCGGTGCCTATCAGGGCGCGATCAACCGCACGCAGACGTATCTCGTCATGAGCCACGACGACGGCAAGGGTCGCATCGGGCTCGAAGAGGACCGGGTCAAGCTGTCGTGGCCGAAGGTTTCGGCGCAGTCGATCTTCGAGAAGGTGGAAGCGAACCTGCACAAGGCGACGCAGGCGACGGGCGGCACGTACACGCGCAATCCGCTGACGGAGACGGTGCTCGGGAACAACCTCATCACCGTACATCCGCTGGGTGGATGTCCCATGGGCCGCGACCGCCGGTCGGGGGTCGTCAATCACAAGTGCGAGGTGTTCGACGGGCGGCCGGATGCCGCGGCCGACGCGGTGCTGGCAGGGCTCTATGTGTGCGACGGATCGGTCATTCCGCGACCGTTGGGCGTCAATCCGCTGCTGACGATCACGGCGCTGGCCGAGCGGGCGATGATCCATCTGGCGAAGGATCGCGGCTGGCACTTCACGGACGAGCAACGGTTCGACTCGCCCATGCTGATCGCCGCGCCGGAAGGACGGGAGACCATTCGCGCCGCCGGCGTCGAGTTCACCGAGCGTATGGCCGGCTTCATCTCGCCGGGTGTCACGCTGCCGTATGAGACGGCGGCCCGGCGCGGAAAAGAAGAAGGCTATGCCTGCAGCTTCACGCTGACGGTGATCGTCGACGATGTCGACAGCTTCGTCGCCGATCCGAAGCATCCGGGGCGCATCGTCGGAACGGTCGATTGTGCGGCACTGTCGCCCGATCCGCTGGAGATCTTCGACGGCCAGTTCAACCTGATGCGCGTCGACGAGCACACGGTCGAAACCAAGCACTTCAATTACAAGTTCTCGCTCGCGGCGCGCGACGGCACCGAATACCAATTCATCGGCCACAAGGTGGTGCGTTCGGATGCGACGCTCGACCTGTGGCGCGACACGACGCGGCTCAACGTCGATATCGCCAAGGGCGCGCAGGGGCAGCTGGGGCACATCGCGCGCGGGCTCTTGGAGATCGCGCCGGCCGACTTCTACGTGCAGATGCAGACGCTGCGCGGAACGGGCGGACGGAATGCGGCCGATCGCATGCGTGCGGCGGGCAAGTTCGGCGTGTTCTTCAGCCGCGACCTGTTCGACACCTACGGCGGCGTGCTGGCGCGCTCGGGGCGCTACGACGTGCTCAACGCGCGCAAGAAGCGCACACTTCGCGTGCCTGGGCCCGAGGTGCATCTCGTGCGCACGGGCGACGGGAAGGTTTTGAAGCTGACGCGCTACCGCGGCGGCAAGAAGGGCCCGGTGGTGCTGTCGCACGGGCTCGGCGTGTCGAGCCTCATCTTCTCCATCGATACGATCGACACCAACCTGCTCGAGTATCTCGTGGCGGAGGGATACGACTGCTGGCTGCTCGACTACCGCGCCAGCGTCGACCTCGCCTATGCGCGCGAGCTATGGAACGCCGACGACGTGGCGCTGCAGGACTATCCCGCTGCGCTCGCGAAGGTTCGGGCGATCACACGGTCATCGACGCTGCAGGTCGTTGCGCATTGCTTCGGCGCCACGACCTTCACGATGTCGCTGCTGGCGGGCTTGGAAGGCGTGCGCTCGGCGGTCATCTCGCAGATATCGACGGATTACGTCGTGCCGTGGCTGCCGCAGCGGACGCTGGCGTATCTGCGGGCGCCGGCGCTGTTCGAGGCGATGGGCATCGACGTCGTCAACGCGCGGGCGACAACCGCTGATCCATGGCGCGAAAAGCTGCTCGACAAGGCGCTGCAGCTGATCGTGCCGGTGCCGCGCAAAGAACGTACGCACGACGCGACAAGCAACCGAATCTCCGCGCTGTACGGCCGGCTCTACAACCTTGAGCAGCTCAACAGCGCGACGGTGGAGTCGGGGTTGGCCGAGATGTTCGGTGAGGCGAACATTGAGGCGTTCCAGCAGCTGGCGCTGTTTGCGCGGAAGCAGCATCTCGTCGACGCGGACGGCCAGGACGTTTATCTGCAGCACGTCGATCGCATGGCGCTGCCGATACTTTTCGTCCACGGCGCCAACAACGCGTGCTTCAAGCCGGAAAGCACGGCACGGACGGTGGAGCGGCTTGCAGCGGCGAACGGGCGTCAGCTCTATGAGCGGCAGGTCATCACTGGCTACGGTCACATCGACTGCATTTTCGGGAAGAACGCGGCGCGCGACGTGTTCCCGCTCATCGCAGCGCATCTCGACAAGACGGCAAGCGTTTAGGCAGTGGACAGTCGGCGGTGAGAGCCGGGCGTGCTTCTACTGCCCATTGCCTACTGCCCGACTACGCGGCGATGCGGGCGCGGCGGGCGTCCTTCATGATGGTGCGGAAAGCTTCGCCCGTCATGTGAACGAGGCTGCGGTGGTCGCCGCCCTCGAGGTATATGTCCGGCTGCTTGTCGAAGCTCTCGTCGATGAAGGCATCGACGGCGTAGGCGTCGACCAGGGCCGGGATGGCGCCGAGATCGCAATCGGGGAACAGCTCGCAGATCTCGTCCTCGGTCGCAAGGTCGACCGGGCAGCGAAGCACGCTCTCGATGATGTCGAGCCTGACGCGCGCGGTGGCCGGCACCACAGCAACGACGAAGCCGCCTTCGCGCGTCAGCACCACCGCCTTCGCCACGCGGTCGCCAGGAACGTGGGACGCGCGCACGGTGTCATAGGCACAGTGGGTGCGCTTGTGGCGCATGACGTCGTAAGGGACGTGATTGTCGTCGAGGTATTCCTGCAGCGTCAGAGCGATCGCCATGGCCGTTCTCCCGGCATACTCACGCGGCTTCGGCTTCGACTGCCGCAAACCTGCACGCAGTTCCGAAGAGAAGACTAGGCCGCAAAAAGACGGCTCGCAAGCAGGTGCCCGACGCCGGCGGGACGCGATAGCTAACCAAGCATTTCAGCTATGTGGCGATTGCGGGCAGTCTCAGGTCTTTGCCTTCGCTTTAGGCGACAGGGCGGCCGTGACCAGGGGTGAGAGGTCTTCGGCGCCACCTTCGATATACTCGCCGATCTGCTTACGCATGCGCGGTGTCCACGAGTTCTTGATGTGGTTGGCGATGCCGCCGAGCGCCTCGGTGCGCGGATAGGCTTCGAAATAGGCCGCGATCTGGTTGGCCATGCGGACGAGGTCGCGGTTTTGCATGCGATCGTGCTTTCCGGATTATCGTTCAGGAGTTGAGGATAACGACGCTGTCGCCGGCGAGCGATGCGACGAAGAGGCGGGCTTTGCGCGCGATGTCGAGTGCAAGTGCCGTCGGGGCGGAGACGGTGACGAGGGCGCCGATGCCGAAGGTGGCCGATTTCTGAACGAGCTCGAAGCTGCAGCGGCTGGTCATCATGACAAAGCCGGTCGTCAAGTCTGTTCCGGCGTCGGCGAGGGCACCGATCAGCTTGTCGAGGGCGTTGTGGCGGCCGACGTCCTCGCGGACGAGCAGGATCTCGCCGTCGAGCGACACCCAGGCAGCGCCGTGAACGGTGCGATTGAAGCGGTTCATGACCTGGTGCTTGGGCAGCTCGCGCGCGGCCTTGAGCATGGCGGCCGGCGACGGGCGAACGGTGTGCGCAACAGACTCGGTGATGCGCACGACGTCGGCGATATTCTCGACGCCGCACAGGCCGCAACCCGAGCGACCCTCGAGCGAGCGGCGCGGCATGCGCGCTTCGGCGAGAGCCTCCTCGTCGATGGCGACATCGACGGCCCAGCCGTTCTCGACCGGCATGGCGATGACGCCGAGAATGTCGGAGCGGTTGGAGACGATGCCCTCGGCGAGCACGAAGCCGCGGCCGAAGTCGGTGAGGTTGGCGGGTGTGGCCATCATCACCGTGTAGGGTTCCGTGTTGATCTGCAGTGCGACGGCGACTTCCTCGGGAAGCTGCCAGGTGACGGACGCCTCCTTGCCGGAAGCGTCGACGCCGACACCCTCTACGGGCACCGAGCACATTGGCGCGGCGCCGGTGTCGGCGATGTCGGCGGGGTTGGCCATGGCGGTCATGACCGGGCTGTCGTCGGCAGGCTCATGGCGCGCGAGGTCCTTAACAACACATCACACTCGCGCGTCCATGGATCATTCCGCAGCGATGAGCGGCTTGTCGATGCGCTTGTTTTCGCGCTCGCGCTCCTCCCACTCGTCCTGCCACTCGGAGGGACGGTTGGAAGGCGTGATCTGCACCGCCGTCACCTTGTACTCGGGGCAGTTCGTCGCCCAGTCGGAGTTCTCGGTGGTGATGACGTTGGCGCCGCTGCTCGGGAAGTGGAACGTGGTGTGCACGACGCCTGGGGGCACGCGGTCGCTGATGCGCACCCGCAATGTCGTGCCGCCGGCGCGGCTGGTGACCGAGGCCAAAGAACCGTCCTTGATGCCGCGCACCTCAGCGTCACTGACGTGCATCTCGAGGATGTCCTCGTCATGGAACGCGTTGTTCTCGGTGCGGCGAGTCTGAGCACCGACATTGTACTGGCTGAGAATGCGACCGGTGGTGAGGATGAGCGGGAAGCGCGAGTTGGAGCGCTCCGCGGTCGGCACGAACTCGGTCAGCATGAAGCGGCCCTTGCCGCGCGTGAACTCGTCGATGTGCATGACGGGGGTGCCGTTGGGCGCCTCGTCGTTGCACGGCCACTGGACACTGCCGACCTCATCGAGCTTCTTGAACGAGATGTTCTTGAAGGTCGGCGTGAGGGCCGCGATCTCGTCCATGATGGCGGCGGCCGACGTGTACATCATCGGCGTGCCCATGGCGGTGGCGAGGCGGCAGACGATCTCCCACTCGGCCATTCCCTGCTTTTCACGCATCACCGGACGGACGCGGTTCACGCGGCGCTCGGCGTTGGTGAAGGTGCCGTCCTTCTCGAGGAAGGAGGTGCCGGGGAAGAAGATGTGGGCGAAGGCGGCGGTTTCGTTCAGGAAGAGATCCTGCACGATCAGGCACTCGAGCGACTCGAGCGCGTGGGTGACGTGGTGCGTGTTCGGGTCGGATTGGGCGATGTCCTCGCCATGGACAAACAGACCCTTGAAGGTGCCGCTCGACGCCTCGTCGAACATGTTCGGAATGCGCAGGCCGGGCTCGCCGTCGAGCTTGACGCCCCACTGCTTCTCGAACAGGCGGCGGGTCGCTTCGTCGGAGACGTGGCGATAGCCGGGGAACTCGTGCGGGAACGAACCCATATCGCACGAGCCTTGCACGTTGTTCTGTCCGCGCAGAGGGTTCACGCCCACGCCTTCACGGCCGATGTTGCCGGTCGCCATCGCGAGGTTGGCGATGGCCATGACGGTGGTCGAGCCCTGGCTGTGCTCGGTGACGCCGAGGCCGTAGTAGATGGCCGCGTTGCCGCCGGTCGCGAAGAGGCGGGCGGCCTTGCGGATCTCGTCAGCAGGGACGCCGGTGATCGGCTCGAGGGCTTCGGGCGAATGCTTCTTGTCGGAGATGAACTTCTCCCAGCGGGCGAAGGCCTCCTTGTCGCAACGAGCGGCGACGAAGCTGCGGTCGACGAGACCTTCGGTGACGACGACATGGCTCATGGCGTTGAGCACGGCGACGTTGGTCGAAGGACGCAGCTGCAGATGGTGCTCGGCCATCACGTGGGGGCTCTTCACCAGATCGATGCGACGCGGATCGACGACGATCAGCTTGGCGCCCTCGCGCAGGCGCTTCTTCATGCGCGAGCCAAACACGGGATGCGCGTCGGTCGGGTTGGCGCCGATGACCATGATCACGTCGGAGAGATCGACGCTCTTGAAGTCCTGCGTGCCGGCGCTTTCGCCGAAGGTCTGCTTGAGGCCGTAGCCGGTCGGCGAATGGCAGACGCGGGCGCAGGTGTCGACGTTGTTGTTGCCGAAGGCGGCGCGGACCATGCGCTGCACGACGTAGACCTCTTCGTTGGTGGTGCGCGAAGAGGTGATGCCGCCGATGGAGCCCTTGCCGTGCTTGGCCTGAACTGCCTTGAGGCGGTCAGCGGCGTATTGAATGGCCTCGTCCCAGGTTACCTCGCGCCAGGGGTCGGTGATCTTCTCGCGGATCATCGGATTGATGACGCGATCTTTGTGCGTCGCGTAACCAAAGGCGAAGCGGCCCTTGACACAGGAGTGGCCTTCGTTGGCGCCGCCGTCCTTGTAAGGAACCATGCGGACGACGCGCTCGCCCTGCATCTCGGTCTTGAAGGAGCAGCCGACGCCGCAATAGGCGCAGGTGGTGATGATCGAGTGCTCGGGCTGGCCGTGCTCGACGACGCCCTTCTCGATCAGGGTAGCGGTGGGGCAGGCCTGGACGCAGGCGCCGCACGAGACGCATTCGGACTTCAGGAAGTCCTCATCCATGCCGGCGGAGACGTGGGAAGCAAAGCCGCGACCGTCGATGGTCAGAGCGAAGGTGCCCTGCACTTCCTCGCAGGCGCGCACGCAGCGCGAGCAGACGATGCACTTGGCCGGCTCGAACTGGAAGTAAGGATTGGACACGTCCTTAGGCTGCCACATGTCGTTCTTCTCGCCGCCTTGGCGAGCGAAGACGTGGTTGGCGCCGTCGTAACCGTAACGGACTTCGCGCAGGCCGACCGCGCCGGCCATGTCCTGCAATTCGCAGTCGCCGTTGGCGGCACAGGTGAGGCAGTCGAGCGGGTGGTCCGAGATGTAGAGCTCCATCACGCCCTTGCGGATCCGGGCGAGACGGTCGTTCTGGGTCGTCACCTTGATGCCGGGTGCGACGGGCGTGGTGCACGATGCCGGCGTGCCACGGCGGCCTTCGATCTCGACGAGGCAAAGGCGACAGGAGCCGAACGGATCAAGATGGTCGGTGGCGCACAGCTTCGGCACCATGATGCCGAGGTCGGCGGCGGCGCGCATGATCGAGGTGCCTTCCGGCACGGTGATCTCGCGCCCGTCAATCTCGAGCGTGACGGTCTTGTTGTTCAAGGCGTGGACAGCCGGAGTGCCGAAGTCCTTTTCCTTGATCAGCGTCAGGGGCTGGGTATCGCTCGCCATGGCGTTGCCTCGCATCTATCTATTCAGCCGCCTCGGCACGGGCCGGGCGATGGAAATCCTCGGGGAAGTGGCGCAGCGCGCTCATCACGGGCAGAGGCGTCAGCCCGCCCATGGCGCACAGCGAGCCGTCGGTCATGGTCTCGCAGAGATCCTTGAGGACAACGATATTCTTCTCGCGATCCTCGTCGGCAATGATGCGGTCCATCGTTTCGACGCCGCGCACGGAGCCGATGCGGCAGGGCGTGCACTTGCCGCAAGATTCGATGGTGCAGAACTCCATGGCGAAACGCGCCATGTGCGCCATGTCGACGGTGTCGTCGAACACGACGATGCCGCCGTGACCGACCATGGCTTCCACCTTCACGAACGCCTCGTAGTCCATCGGCGTGTCGAGCTTGTCGTTGGGCAGGTAGGCGCCGAGCGGGCCGCCGAACTGCACGGCACGCAGAGGCCGGCCGGAGAGGGTGCCGCCGCCGTAGCCTTCGATCAGGTCGCGGGCGGTGACGCCAAACGCCTTCTCGACGAGACCGCCCTGCTTGATGTTGCCGGCGAGCTGGAACGCAAGCGTGCCGCGCGATTTGCCGACGCCGAAGTCGCGGTAGTATTCGCCGCCCTTGGCGAGGATGATCGGGACCGAGGCGAGGCTGAGCACGTTGTTGATGACGGTCGGCTTGCCGAACAGACCTTCGAGCGCAGGAAGCGGCGGCTTGTAGCGAACGAGGCCACGGCGACCCTCGAGGCTTTCCAGCATCGAGGTTTCCTCACCGCAGACGTACGCGCCGGCGCCCATGCGGACGTGCAGCTCGAAATCGTGCGGCGAGCCCTGGATGTTGCGGCCGAGCCAATTGGCTTCGGTGGCGATGCGGCAGGCTTCGCGCAGCGTCGCGACGGCATGCGGGTATTCGGAGCGGACGTAGATGTAGCCCTTGGTGGCGCTCGTGGCGATGCCGGCGATCGTCATGCCTTCGATGAGGGTGTACGGGTCGCCTTCCATAAGCATGCGATCGGCAAACGTACCGCTGTCGCCCTCGTCGGCGTTGCAGCAGATGTACTTCTGGTCGGCCTTGGCGTCGTGGACGGTCTTCCACTTGATGCCGGTCGGGAAGCCGGCGCCGCCGCGGCCGCGCAGGCCCGACGTTGTGACCTCATTGACGATGTCGAGCGGCGCCATGGTCAGCGCCTTGGTCAGTCCTTCGAAGCCGCCGTGGGCGCGGTAGTCGGCGATCGAGAACGGATCGATGAGGCCAACGCGCGCGAAGGTGAGGCGCTCCTGGTTCTTGAAATACGGGATCTCGTCGGTGAGGCCGTGCGAGAGCTTGTGCTTCGCGCCCTTCAAGAAGTTGCCTTTGAAGAGGCTCGGGACATCAGCGGGTTTGACGGGGCCATAGGCAACCCGGCCGTCTGCGGTCTCGACCTCGACGAGGGGCTCCAGCCAAAGCATGCCACGCGAGCCATTGCGGACGATCTCCACCTTGGCATTGCGCTTCTTGGCTTCGGCGGCGATGGCCTTGGCTACCGCGTCGGCACCCATTGAAAGTGCGGCGGCATCGCGGGGGACATAAATCTTGATCATGCGCCGGCTCCGCGATCGAAGTCAGCGATGATGGCGTCGAAGCGCTCTTTGTCGACGCAGCCAAAAAGATCGCCGTCGATCATCATGGCAGGCGAGAGAGCGCAGTTGCCGAGGCAGTAGACCGCTTCGAGGTTGAACTGGCCGTCAGAAGTGGTCTCGCCGAACTTCACCTTGAGCTTGTCCTCGGCGTGGCGGCAAAGGCTCTGCGTATGCATGGCCTGACAGGCCTCGGCGCGGCAGATCTTGATGGTGTGGCGGCCGCCCGGCGTGCGGCGGAACTCATGATAGAAGGTGAGCACGCCATAGATTTCCGCGCGCGAGCGGTTCAGCGCGTTGGCGATGATCGGCAGCACCTGATCGGGCACGTAGCCCAGCTCATGCTGCAGATCATGGAAGATCTCCAGCAGCTCGTCGGGGCGGTTATCATGGGCGACGCAAATAGCCTGCGTCAGCTCGTCCGCTCCCGGAGGTGGATCAATCACTACTTCTGTAGTATACTTAGTCATTCATACGTGCCTTTACGGCTCTTGCTGGCTAACCAACGTTTCTCCCAACTTGCCGCCGCGCGATCAAATCGGGCCTCTCGATGTGCTGATCGACGCCGCCAATGGTGCGATGCACAATATCTATCGGCCTGCTAGGCGTCGACCCGGTGGTCGAAGTCTACCGGGGCCAGTCGCGCTGCCGTTTCTCTCAACGCCTCGATAAGCGGCGAGAGTGGATCACGCGCCGCCACCACCAAGCCGACGCTGTGTTCGACCTTAGGCTCGTCGAGCGGAATGGCCTTCACGCCAGACATGTTCCCCAGCACATCTAATATATACTGGGGCATGATGCTCGCCAGCCCCATCAGACGTACGTTCGAACACAAATTAATGACCGAGTTCGTCTCCAGCCGAGGACTGGGACGACAATTCGCTTTATCGAACGCGCGATCAATAATGCGACG
>CALRVN010000089.1:0-11471 GCA_943371625.1 Hyphomicrobium sp. CS1GBMeth3 | reverse complement strand
CCGTACGAACGAAGTGCTGAACAACCTCGTCGAGGCCGGCTTCTATACCGCAGGTCAGGTGCACTGGGCCCGCGTCCATCCCGCCAAGATCATCGAGAACCGCAATCCTTCCAGCCCGGACTGGTTCCTCGACTGGGCCTTCGAGGAGGTGCAGCGCATCGCGGCCGGCAAGGGCGCCTATGTTCTGACCGCACGCACCACTATTGATCTCAACATCCAGAAGACGACCGACGAGGCGCTCGACGCCGCCCTGAAGAAATATCGCGGCAATCGCGTGACCAGCGGCGCCATCGTCGTGCTCGAAACCGACGGCGCCGTGCGCGCCATCACCGGCGGCCCGGACTACGGCGAGAGCCAGTTCAACCGCGCCACGCACGCCAAGCGACAGCCGGGCTCTTCGTTCAAGATCTACGTCTACGCCACTGCGCTCGAGAACGGCTATACGCCGACCACCAACGTCCGCGACGCCTCGCGCACATGCGGCCGCTGGCATCCGCAGAACTATGGCGGCAGCCACGGCGGCGGCGGCCGCATGCCGCTGTGGATGGCACTCGCCAAGTCTTTGAATACGGTGGCCGCCGAACTCTCGTTCGCCGTCGGCCGCGACAAGGTCATCGACATGACGCGCCGCGTCGGCATCTCGGGCATCCGCAAGACCTGCTCGATGGCGCTCGGCGACTACGGCATTAGCCCGCTCGAGCACGCCGGCGGCGCCGCCACTTTCGCCAACGGCGGCAAGCTCGCAAAACCTTATGGAATCCTCGACCTTGTGTCCTCCAAGGGCGACCTCGTCTACAGCCGCGACCGCGATGAGCCGGAAGCTCCGCAGGTCGTGCCGCGCAAGGTGGCTGAGGGCATCAACTGGATGATGAATAAGGTCGTCACTGACGGTACCGGCGGCCCCGCGCAACTCCCCTTCACCAACGTCTCCGGCAAGACCGGCACCTCGACCGGCCCCAAGGACGTCTGGTTCGTCGGCTTCACCGGCAAGTACGTCGGCGCGATCTGGCTCGGCAATGACGACAACCGCCCGATGGCGTCCGGCACCACCGGCGGTCACTACGCTTCGCCGGTGTTCGCCTCCGTCATGTCCGTCATTCATACCGACATGAACATCCCGACCATCCCCGGCCTGCAGCCTCACCCCACGCAGGTCGCCGAGCAGCAGCGCATCGCCGCACTACGGCCGGAAGGCGCCACTGGCGCGCCGGAGGCCCAGCGCACCACGTCGAGCCTGATGTCAGACAACGCGCGTGAAGCGCTCCGCAAGGCGGCGCAGGCGTTGCGTAAAGCCGGCGGCATCGCCGAGCCGCCGCCAAGCGCAGCACCAACAAGCACCGGCAGCAATCCGAAGGGCCCCGCACCGCCCGCCCCGCCCGGACGCCGCGCCGACAGTGCCGCACCGAACGCCGATCCCCGCCGCGCGACCGCCGGCGTAGCCCAACCGCCGCTAGATGGAACACCGGCTCGTGCTGTCCCATAGCGCTCTCACGCCGATTCACGTCGGCCTTCACCGACTGCAAAAGCGCCTCGCGATGGTCGTCGGAGTCCTCGGCGATTGGGCCGCCTTTATCGGCGCCGTGCTGATACTCGGGCTCGCCTCGAGCTGGTACATGATCGATGTCGGCACACAGCTCACCACCGAGAAGCACGGTCCCTGGATCGGATGGACCTCAGCCGGCCGCGCCGATGCCGATCCGTACACCCGCGCCCACTTCGCGCGCCTCGGCACGCTGCAGCTGACGACTGAAATCGCCATCACCTACCTCGCCTATACCGACAGCGAGGGGATGCGCCTGCACTCCTCGTGCGAATACGCCGTCGAGGGTCGCGACACCGCCAACAACTGGTGGAGTATCACTGTCTTCAATGATCGCGGCGATCTAATCGCCAATGCCGCGCAGCGCTACACTTACACGAGCCAGTCGATCGCGCTACGTACCGACGGCACGTTCGCTGTCACCCTGTCGCGCGAGGCAAGCCCCGGCAACTGGCTGCCGACCGGCGGCGCCGGCCGCCTCGCCCTGATGTACACGACGTTCGACGTTCACGGCACATCCCTCGGCAAGTCTGTGACGGAGCCGAAGGCCTTGCCCGTAATCAGGCGGGTGCAGTGCAGATGAAGATTCCGAACCTCACCAAATACATCAATTGGCAGCTCGTCCTTGCCGTCCCCGTCGCTGCGGGAATCCTGCACATCGGCGCAACGCTTGCGGCGCCGTATCTGACCGCCGCCTCGGCCTACAGCCGCCTTGCGCCCGGATTGCCGGTAAACCGCATGCGGCTGCTGAACGTGTCGACGCCCGGCGCTGAGCCGCTGCCGTTCCTGTCGCCTGACGCGCGCTATGCAATGTGCCGCTTCGACACCTCCGGCGGCCCCGTCACGTTCGCATCAACGCTCCCGCCTGACATCGGCTGGACGCTGACGGTGATGACGCCGCAAGGCGACAACATCTATGCGGCAGCTTCAGTGGCGGCCCGTCCGACACCTATTCAGCTTGCGCTCGTTCCATCCGAGGAAGCGTTTCTCGGCGTGACGCCCGAGGCACGCGGCATCGCCCGCGACGCGCAGCAGCCGACCGTCGTCTCGGCGACGCGCGGCATCATCATCGTGCGCGCTCCCGACAAGGGGTTTTCCTATCAGCGGCACGCCGATGCCGTACTGAAGGACGCCCGCTGCACGGCGCGCTCTTTCTGAGCCTCTCAAATACGCTGCACTGATTTCTATTGGTCCGCGAGCTCGATCACGTCGCGGTGCGAGCAGCGCTCATCGCGTCCCGGCGCGGCGTTCTCTTCAGCCCAACGCTCATAGCGGACTCCGGGAAATAGAATGACTTCCGCGGAATGTTCTTCGTGGCGGCTCGTCACCGTGCCGCTGCGAAACTCTGGGGTACGAAAGCTGAGTATCTGTGCCATGTGCTTCCCCTAAACATGGCTGCCCCTCGATTCGCCCGCGCCGTCAACATGCTTCGACGCGGGCCCGACGAATCACAGTGTACAAGTTGGGGACATCAGGCGTTACCAAAACCTTAAACGCGGTCGTTGGTTAGGCCCGACCTGTGACGAGACTGTCATCCAGGAAGTGGCGACCCTTGCGGTCCTCCACCTCGACGATCCAGAGGTCGGAGTCGAAATTAGCCTCGCGCGCAAGATAGGTGTCGGCCGCGACGCAGTCGGCGCCGCCTGGGTTCAGCAACGCCGTCCAGCGGCGATCGCTCTCCGCGCCGTCGAGTCCCGCGGGCGCTGGACCGAAGACAAAGCAGGTCCCGTCGAGGCGATCGACCTTGATGAAGATTGCGCCGGCATCATCGTCGCCATGGCGCACGACCACGGCCGATGCCCCTTCGACGGCGCACCGGCGGATATAGGCCTTCACCCAGAATTCAGTCCGTAGCCGCATGCCGGCACTTTAGTGCCCGATGCTGCGCTGGCAAGCAGCCGGAGCCTAGCGCGCCGTTGCGACGCGTCCTTTTCCGGCAAGGCGTTCCAGGCGCGCGATCAGCGGCCCCGAGATGCGACCGCTCTCCGCCAGCGACTGGTCCGCCTCAAATTTGCGGATGGCGCGCACGGTATCGGCGGTCATGCTCCCCGTCGGGTTCCCGGCCTTGTAGCCGAGCTTGCCGAGCGACAGCTGCACGCTGCGGATCACATCTTTGGCTTCTGCCGTCTCAGCCTTGCCGCCGCCGCGCGACTTCCTAGCCTCCCCGAGCACGATCGACTTCAAGATCTCATCGCTCGGGCGGCCCGTCAGAGGCAGGCCGTGATCGTGTTCGAAGGCCATGATGGCGCCGCGCGTCATCGTCCCGACGACACCGTCGCGCGCCCCCGTCTCATAGCCGCGGATCTGCAGTTCGCGCTGCACGGCTCGCGTCACGTCGCCTTCACCGGCATTCGCGGCCGGCTGAGCGTTGGCCGTGAGCGCTGTCAGGTCGAGGCCGTTCGGGCTGCCCTCGCCCTTCGCCCCGATCGAGCCGGTATCGCCGAACTCCGCCGCCTCGATGGCAGCGATGTTCCATGCCGCGGCATCGATGCCCCGCAGCCCACGACCCGACGTTTGAAGGAAGAAGACGTTGGCGACGACGCCGCCGCTGAGCACCAGAAAAGCGATAAGTGGGACCGTCACTCGCTTCGGCAGCATGACTAACCCCTCACGCGCTGCTTACTATTAAGCGCCACTATGCGAGGCAGAACGTAAACGATCTCTAAACTCTCGTTGACGGGACGTTGCATATCTCCTGGCGCGCCAAAGCCCGTTTCATCGGACGATGTGTAAAAATTGCCTACAATTGATCGCAATTTTTCCGATTGCATGAGGCAGTTTGTTGAGATCGCTCTGCTATCAAAGGGATACAGACAACAGGACCAGAGGTCGGAGAGACCACCATGTCCATCTTGAAAGTAGGCATTCTCGTCGCGATCGTGGTTGCGGTCCTTCCGACCGACCGCGAGCAGCAGGCAGCCCTCTATGACCGGGCGGCCACGGCCGTGCATTGGACGGCAACATTCTGCGACCGCAACGGCGCAACCTGCCAGCAGGCCGGCGTTGTTTGGGACGGCTTCGTGCAGAAGGCGAAGTTTGGTGCCGCTATGGCTTACGAGCTGGCCATGAAGAGCGCCGGCAAGGAGCCGAACTACTCGCTCATCGAGCCCACCGTCGATATGACGCCTCGCGGCACGCTTCGCCCCGAGGATCTCGAGCCGGTGTGGCGCGGCGACGCCCGGCGCGGCATCTGATCAAACGTTTTACCCCAGCACGACGCGGGCCGGCGCTCCCAACGCCGGCCCTTGCGTATTTGCAATCCGGCAACCTATGTGACTAGGTGCTCCGGTCATTGAGATCGGACCCGTTTGAAGAGGTTCCGCGTGCCGTCGCTCTCGGAAATCACGTCAGATTTCGCCATTCTCGACGATTGGGAGGACCGCTACCGGTACCTCATCGAACTCGGCCGCACACTTCCACCGCTGCCCGACGAACTGCGTACCGACGCCAACAAAGTGCGCGGCTGCGCCAGCCAGGTCTGGCTCGCGACGAGCACAAAGACTGTCAACGGCCACCGACGGTTGAACATCGTCGCCGACAGCGACGCCCACATCGTGCGCGGACTGATCGCCATTCTCCTAGCGATCTACGACGGGCAAGACGTTGTCGACGCACTCAGCACCGAGCCCGACCCTATATTCGCCGGGCTTGGTCTGAAAGAGCACCTGACGCCCCAGCGATCGAACGGCCTTGCCTCTATGGTTGCACGCGTGCGCGCCGATGCCGCCGCGATGAGCGCCCAGCAGAACGCCGGCACTTAGCTTTCCGGCGGAACGTCAATCTTCGGGCGATAATCGTCAGCACCCCAGTGCCGCATGATGCCGCTCGCTCCCGCCGTAGCCGCGGGACGCTCTAGACCGTAATGCCGCGCAAGCCGCGTCAACGCGAGTTGCAGAACGATCTTTGCCGATCGCTGCGGCCAACCTGCGGCCCGCTCGGCATCTTCGAGCCCCCGCATATGGCAACAAACGTCGATGAGCACGCCGGCAAGCTCCGGTCCGACGGCACCGAGCGCGCGCCGGACGCGCTCGGCAGCAGCCACCGCATTGTCACTTATCTCCGATCCCGAACGTTGCGCCGCGCCGAAACGACGGCCGCGCTTCGTCGGTGAAGCCGCCGACCAATTCATCGTCGTGCGCGGCGTCATCTGCGCGAACCAGAAGTCAGCCCGGAGCCGCTCGCCAGCGTCGAACTGAGGCTGCGAAATCATCGGTTCGCCATTGCGATCCTTGCGCCGGCGCAGCCAGGCGATCGGACTCTCGTCGTCGTTGATCACCGCGCGCGCGGACGCGGCCTGCGGCTCGAAGCGTTTGGATTTCATTTACTGGGTCAGCTCGCAGATTGGAGACGCGATAGCGGACGCTCGGCAATCACCGGAACCGCCCATTCGAGCAGATCGAGCACGCGATCGAACATCGGGTCGTCGCGCCGATCCTCGATCACGCCGCAGGCATGGGCGACAGTCGTCCGATCGCGACCGAACAGGCGGCCGGTCTGAGTAAGCGACAACCCGCAGCCGACATGGGCAATATACATCGCCACCTGGCGCGCCAGCGCCACCTTCGCCCTCCCCCGTGTCGACCGGCGCAGATCCCTCCCAGCAATCCCGAACACCTGACTGACAGCATGCTCGATCGCCTCGCGATTTATGCCGCCTTCGGAAGCGTGGCAGTTGCCTTGAGGAAACGCATGCTCGTGCAACATCATGGGACAACCCGTGGCTAGGCGCGGTGGTGGGACAACGCGGAGCAGCATAGGTGCGAAGCGCTACTGGCCGGTGCGCAAACTAGCTTGCCAGTGAATGAAGGGGATAAGTGGCGCCGGCTGGAAGTAATCCGCGCGCGTTTGCGCGGTGAGAGAGTTGCGGCTTCCTTTGAGGGGCCGCACCTGATGACATTCCAATCGCCTGAGACTGCCCGTCCGGATCGTAACCGGCCCTATGAGCGACAGCGCGATCTGCCACGCCTGCTGCCGCTATGGCCACACGAGATCACGCCCGCCTCGCTGGCCGACCACGCCAAGCTCCTCGCGCGCATGCGGCGTGCCCTGCGATTGGAGAGGCAACGGGGGCGAGGCGGCCATTGGGCATACGATGTCGCCCGGCACGCAGACCTGCTGCGCGCTTACCGCGCCGAGACGGCCGACTACCTGGTCAAAACTGAAAACGCGCGCCGCATCGGCAGTGCGGAGCAGCACCGCCACTTCAGGCGTTAGTCGCGCGTGGGCTAGCGCTCGCGGCGCGTCCCAAGACCCATTTTTTTAGCGAGGTCCGAGCGGGCGCGCGCGTAGTTGGGCGCCACCATCGGATAGTCGTGCGGCAGGCCCCACTTCTCGCGGTACTCTTCCGGCGAGAGGTTGTAGTGGGTCCGCAAGTGCCGCTTCAACGACTTGAACTTCTTCCCGTCCTCAAGGCAGATCAGGTAGTCCGGCATCACCGACTTCTTGACCGGCACCTTCGGCTTCTGCTCCTCGCGCTCCACCGACTCGACCCCGCCGCTAGCGCGGCTCAGGGCGGCATGGGTCTCACTGATGAGATGTGGCAGGTCGCCTGCGCCGACGGAGTTGTTGCTCACGTAGGCGGAAACGATCTTGGCCGTAAGCTCGACGAGTTCAGGGCGCGAAGTGTCTTCCAAGCCGACCTCCTCGGGTCAGTATTTTTTGTTTTTTGCGTTCGGTATCAATAAAATCGCGATCAATACCTCGGAACGATTATAAGTCCTCGAGGTTGAACTTGCGCCGCGAGTTACCTGCCCAATATGTGCTGGGAGTACTACAGCGCGGCAAAGATTTCGCACCGAAGCAAAGTAAAGTCAACTACAGCCCACTGACAAATGACTGCTATACCTAATCAAAGTCCGCCATGCACGGTAGCCAAGCCATGTTAACACCGTTTGATGACGCGCTGTTCATGCTTTGCGCCGATATCTGCTGGCAATGAAGTAGACTTCACCCCACTCGCAGTTACAAAATGCAAGTCGTGGCACCGCGCTGCGATAAGTATCGCTATGGTCGGTGATAAGAAATCCTTTCGAGGACGCCTAGTGTACTTGCGCCAACCTGCTACCCGTCGTGGTTGTGCTGACAATTCGGTCCTCAAAGTTGACAACAGCGGAGGCTATGCGCCCATCATGTCATGTCCCCAAAGGACAATTGCCGCCCGGATGAGGCTCATTTCGCCGCCGGGAACTTAGCAGCCGATAGGCCCGCCCCCCATATTGCCGCAAGTTTGCGTGGAGAGAATGATGCACGGCCCCAGCCATCGTCACGCCTTTGTAAAGCCGCCCCGCGCCGCCCGCCGTCCGGAGATTTCCACCTGGCACGGCGTCGAGCTGGTCGACGACTATGCTTGGCTAAAGGCGCCAAATTGGCAGGAGGTTATGCGCGACCCGGCAGTCCTCGACACTGAAATTCGCGGCTACCTCGAAGCCGAGAACGCCTACACCGAGGCTCAGCTCGCCGAGACGCGCCCGCTCCAGGATGACCTGTTCCTCGAGATGCGCGACCGCCTCAAGGAAGACGACAGCTCCGTCCCCGCCCCCGACGGCCCCTTTGCCTACTACTCCGGTTACGTCGCCGGCGGCCAGTACCCCGTCGTTTACCGGCGCAGCCGTGACGGCGGCAACGAGGTCGTCCTGCTCGACGGCAACCGCGAAGCCGAAGGCAAGCCCTACTGGGACCTCGGCGGCTTTCAGCATAGCCCCGACCACAGCCTCCTCGCCTACGCCAGCGACGACAAGGGTTCCGAGCTCTACACCATTCGCCTGCGCGACACGGCGACCGGCGAGGACCTGCCCGACAGCATCTCCGACACGCGCGGCAACGTCGTTTGGGCCAACGACAGCCGCACGCTGTTCTACGTGCGTCTCGACGAGCACCACCGCCCGCTGCTGGTCTATCGCCACGTCGTCGGAACACCGGTCGAGGATGACGTGCTCGTCTATGCCGAGCAGGACGTCGGCCTTTACGTCGCGATCTCAGCGACCCAATCGATGAAGCACATCCTGATCGACGCGCACGACCATCGCACCAGCGAGGTCCGCATGATCGATGCCGACGCACCGTTGTCGGAGCCAGTCGTTGTCGAGCCGCGCCGCGTCGGCCACGAATATTCCGTCGAGCACCACGGCGATAAGCTCTACATCACCACCAACTCCAACGGCGCGGAAGACTTCCGCGTCGTCGAGGCACCGGCTTCTGCGCCCGGCATGGCCAACTGGCGCGAGGTCATCGCACATCGCCCGGGACGCCTGATCCTCGACACCATCCTCTTCCGCGAGCACATGGTCCGCCTCGAGCGCGAGGACAGCCTGCCGCGCATCGTCGTGCGCCGCTTGTCCGATGGCGCCGAGCACCTTATCGCCTTCCCCGAAGAGGCGTACTCGCTCGGCATGCACCCCGGCTACGAGTTCGACACGGCGACGCTGCGCTTCGTCTACTCGTCGATGACCACGCCCGCCGAGACGTATGACTACGACATGGAGACGCGTACGCGCGTGCTCCGCAAGCGCCAGACCGTCCCCAGCGGACACAATGCGAGCGACTATGTAACCCGCCGCCTCTACGCGACCGCCCGCGACGGCGAGACTGTGCCGGTGTCGATCCTCTATCACAAGTCGACGCCGCTCGACGGCTCAGCGCCAGTGCTGCTCTACGGATACGGCGCCTACGGCATCTCTATCCCGGCGTCGTTCTCGACGACGCGCCTGTCGCTCGTCGATCGCGGCTTCATCTACGCTATCGCGCATATCCGCGGCGGCAAGGACAAGGGTTATCACTGGTACACCGACGGCAAGCTCGTCCATAAGGTCAACACGTTCACCGACTTCATCGATGCCGGCGAGTACCTCGTCGCCCAGGGCCTGACCAAGCGCGGTCGCATCGTCGCCAATGGCGGCTCGGCCGGTGGCATGTTGATGGGCGCCGTCGCCAACATGGCGCCCGACCTGTTCTTAGGCCTCATCGCTGACGTACCGTTCGTCGACGTGCTCAACACGATGCTCGACAAGGATCTGCCCCTGACGCCACCTGAGTGGCCGGAGTGGGGCAATCCGATCCTGAGCCGCGAAGAGTTCGCGATCATTCACTCCTACAGCCCGTATGAGAACGTCGAGGCGAAGCCTTATCCGCACATTTTCGCCTACGGCGGGCTCACCGATCCGCGCGTCACGTATTGGGAGCCGGCCAAATGGGTCGCGCGCCTGCGCGAGAAGAACACCTCCGACAACCTGATCCTCTTGAAGATCAATATGGAAGCCGGCCACGGCGGGGCGTCCGGGCGCTACGAGCAGCTGCGCGAGATGGCAGCCGACTACGCCTTCGCGCTCAAGATCACCGGCCTGACTGCAGCACCGGCCAAACAAAAAGAAAAGGCGGCCTGAGGCCGCCTTCCATCGTGTTCCAGAAATGAGAAAGGCCGCTTTCGCGGCCTTTCGTTTCGAAGCCTATTTCTAGGCGGCCTTCTCGGCGAAGACCGGCGGCTTCTTATCCCCCTCGAGCTTACCAGCGGATTTGAGTGCGATGCCGATGTACCTTACGCGACCTGCTACCTTGGCTTTCTGAACGCCGAGTTCTTGGAACTCACGTCCAAAGTTTGGATGAGCTAGTGGCTCCTTCCCAAGCTGTTCACACCAATCGCAGTAGTCTTCGAACATCTCAGTTGCACCAATCGTAGATCCATCCTGGGTCTCGATCCTTTCTTTGTAGAAGCGCTCCACGTCGGTTTCGGGAGCGATCAGTCTCTGGGTAGTCGTAGTGGTAGGCGCGGCGACGACTTTGGTTTCGGCCACGACCTTGTTTTCGGTCACAGACCTGTTGTCGTTCGCGCCAGAACGCGGCTTTGCTATCGCAACGGCCTTGGGGGCCGCCACCGCTGCCACAGCGGTGCTGACCGGCACCATCACAGGTGCGGTTGGCGTGTGGCTCTCATACAGGCGCCACTGACTGAATGCGATGTACATACCGAAGCCCGACCCAACTTCGAGCAACAGTGCAACAAAGACCGTGAGTGCGGTCTGCACGTCCTCGACTTTGATCGACGGGGCGATCATCGCAGCGAGCTTGGCAAGCACCGCAGCTTGCGGGTCAGCTTCGCTCATCACATTATGGCCCGCCGTAGCGACGGACATCTTACCTTTGAGATCGGAGATACGAGCCTCGAGCGCGACCGTTTGCTGCGCAGAGGCGAGTTCAGCCGATAGTGCATGGTACTTCTGACATACGCCGCGTGTCTTGGGGCCGCTGACCTTCGAGCACTGCTCGCTGGCTGCCCACATCTTGTCGTCCTTCAAGGCGTCGATATCTGACTGGACAGCCTGAGCAGGCCGGTGCTGCGGGATCCAGGAAAGTTGCTCCTGAGCCCGCGCCAGATCAGCACGATTGTCCTTGTAGTTCTCAGTCGTGGCCGTGCGTTGGCCGGCGGTATCGAGCCGGTTGAGCGCGGCGTGACCGAGAGCCGAGGTCAGCGAGTAGGCAGTGACCACGACCCAGACGACGGCCGAGGCTGCTGCCTGCGACCACATCCTGTTTCTTATTGCGGCGAAGAAGAAGAAAGGCACGAGTGCCTTCATGCAGTCGGCGGCCGCGCTGGCCGCTCCGTAGATCTGGCCGTCGAACTCGGTCCTTCCGAGGCTGACGCCAAATCGCCAGTTCATCGCGCACGACACAGCAAGCAATACGCCGGCCGCGAGAACCCCCAACACGCCTAGAGCATGTCTCATGTTTGCCCTCATGAATTATGGCTGCCGGCGTTAGACGCGCTTACGTAGCCGGCGCTTTCCCCGTCTCTGCTAGGGCTCGGCAGAAACCTTCCATCCCTTACGCGGAAATAGGCACATCAGGCGGGCACGCTGGCTCGATCGGCCTGTTGAGCTCCGGCGCCATCCCCAATGGCATTCCGGCAGACCGGCGAACGCATACCCGATCAGAAGTGCCG
>CALRVN010000088.1:0-11505 GCA_943371625.1 Hyphomicrobium sp. CS1GBMeth3 | reverse complement strand
AGCCGCACCAGCCGGCCCCCATAATGCGGCGGTTGATCGATCCGAAATCCGGCAGGCGAACGAATATGCGGCCACCGGGCGCGAGTTTGTCGAAGGCTTTTTCAAGCACCAGGCGCGCCTGACTATCGTGCTCGAGGAAAGAGCGCATCAGAATGGAAGAGAAGAAGCCGTCATCGAATGCTTCGAGGCCTTGCGAGGCAGGAGCGTGGATGACACGGCCGCCACGGGCCTCGAACGCGGGTGTCGCCTGCTCGGCAAGCGCCGCGCTAATCTCTATTCCGTGTGGTGTTGGACCTGCGGGAACGCGGCATGCGCCCCCGCAACCAACGTCGAGAACATTTCCGGTTAGGCCCAGGGTACGACGGCGGCGGTTTTGATCGACAACGTGACCTGCGGCGAGGCGCCAGCGTGTGATGCCGTCGAGCCATCCGAAGCGCGTGCTGCGACGGCGCTTCTTTTCCTTGGCGAAGGTCTTCTCCCACGCAAACTCCTCCACGAGTTCTTCGTAGGCCGGGACTGTTTCGAGGAAGACGAACCCGCAGCCGCTGCACTCGACCACCAACCAGGGCTTTTTGGAGTATGCCGCCAGCGGAGTTGTGTGGGAGCCGCCACAAATTTCACAATGGCGCTGCTCGTTCTTGGGTGTGGCTTTTGACTCTACAACTTCGACGCGCTTAAGCACGGAATTCCCCCACGCGAAATATGCATAACAGGCAAGTGTGAGACGCCAAATAGTTGTGGATAAAATAGAACTAACCGCACACGTGCACAATCGAAACGTGCCGATCAACGGCGGTTAACGCCTTAGATTGCGCCCCGCTGTGACTTTCGTGCAGCCCGGAATCCCACTTTTCCGGGGGCACTGCCACCCACGTGGATGCCCGAGCTTGGTAAACATGCTGACTCGTCGCCAAGCGCCGTTACGGGACAGAAGCGAGCACCGGCGATGGTGGGCCGTCAGGTTCGCGTACGGATCGTCTCGCGTGTTCAACGTCATCGCCACGGCGGCGCAGGGAATGGCCATACAGGGCCCGCGGGTTGAGGCCGCTGCGGCCGCCATCGCCTCAGTTGGATCCGCTGCAACCGGTGCCAGCGGTAGCCAAGTGCCGGCGCAGCCGACGCGGGTCGGCGCGCTGCCCGCCGACGATATCGCAACCAACGTCGTGACGCTGATCGAGGCGCAAACAGTCTACCGGGCGAACGCAGCGGTTCTTTGCGCGGCAGCGGGAATGCTCGACACGCTGCTCGACATCATTGCAGCCGGGCGATAACCGCCTTCTCCAACCATTTCAGCGGGTTCGGCGGCGGCCATGGCGGCCCGCCCGCGTGCTTCCCATGTGTATGGTGGCCAATTGGCCGCAAGCGCCGGGGCGCCAACGCGCTAAACTCACCCAGCATTCTTGAACCGATTCATATGCCTTGATGGCCGACATCGCGAAAGTGGCGGAAGAGCTGGCGGCCGAGCAGGCAGCAGCGGAGACGCCTGCGCAGGTCGATAAGCCCGAGCCCGCCGCAGAGCCGGCAAGCGAGGGTGCGGCCGCTATTGGCGCGCCCGACGCCGATCAGCGCATTCGCACAGGCTTCGACCGCGAGGAGCGGACGCTGTGGGTGAGCGCGGTGTTCGTGACGCTGCTCTACGCCCTCGTCATCGCGGCGCAGGTGATGAACCTCGGCGGGCTGTCGTCGATCGAGCATGAGCTCGAGCAGCAGCAGAAGGAGCGCGAGCGGCGCGGCCAGGGCGGGGATTCGATCAGCGTCGAGATCGTGCCGGAGCCGGATTTCAAATCGAAGACCGAGAAGTGGCAGGAAGGCGCCAACGGGCCGCCTACTCCCAATCCGCCGCAGCCGCAGCAGCAAGCGGCGCTGCCGCGGCCAAAGATCGAGGAGCAGCCGCAGCAACAGCCGAAAGAGCAGGCTGAGGAGAAGCCCACCGAGGAAAAGTCGGAAGAGAAGCCGCAGGAAAAGCCGGAGGAAAAGGAAGCCGACAAATCGCACGAGGGCGGACAGCCATCGCTTCCCGACCTCGAGGCTCTGGTCGACGCCGCCGCAACCGATCTCTCCGAAAAGGTGAAGGAGCATTACGACAACGCGCCGCGGAGGTCGTCGCGCCCGCAACAACAGCAGCAGGCGACGATGTCCGGCGGCGGCATGCAGGTGCGCGGCCAAGGGGCGGGCGGCAAGTCGGACGCGTTCACGAAGAGCGTGCTCGATGCGCTGATGAAGACGCGACCGGGGCCGTTCGCTCTGTGGGGCCGCGTGCTGGTCAGCTTCCAGATCACGCAGCAGGGAGACCTGCTCTACGTGCGGGTGGTCAAATCCAGCGGCAACAAGGCGATGGACGATGCGGCGGTGAATGCCATCCACCGGGCCAAATTCATAAAGCCACCGCCAGACCTGCCGCCGGACGCGCGCACCTACATCATCGACTACGTCTTCGGCTGAGAACCAGAATCAGCGCAGGTAGACGCGAAGCGATTTTCGCGGAGCGACAGGTGCGCTGCTTTCGGGTCGCCTTTGTCCTGACTGTGCTCGCGATCCCTGCGACCGCGGCGGACGAGGCGGACGAGGCGCTGTTCGAGCTGGCGAAGAAGACCGTCAACCCGATTGCGGATCTGGCGGTGGCGCCGCTGCAATACAATTGGGACGGGCGGATCGGGAAGGCCGAAGACGGCACGTCCAACTACCTGCGCTTCGAGCCGGTGCTGCCACTGCATGTCGATCCGAACTGGAACCTGATCACGCGGCTGTTCATGCCGATGGTCGAGCAGCACGATGTCGCGCCGGATTCCGGCACCAACTACGGGTTCTCGGGCGTCAATCTCAGTGTCTTTGCGGTTCCGACGGGGCCTGTCGCCCGCGGCCTTTCGCTTGGCCTCGGCCCGGTGGTCGGATTTCCCGACTCGAGTTCCGCGCTCGGCTCGCAGAAGTGGAGCCTCGGCCCGACCGCCGCGATCGTGTGGCAGCCGCCCGGGGGCTGGACCGTGGGCCTCCTGACGCGCCAGCTGTGGTCGGTGGGGGGCAGCGTGCACGAAGCCGATATCAACGAGCTCTATCTGCAGCCGTTCCTCAGCTACACGACGAAGGACGCCTGGACGCTCGGGCTGGAAAGCGAAACCTTCTACTACTGGACCGACGATGAGGCGGCGGTGCCACTCAACCTGGGGCTAACGAAGCTGATCCGGTTGGGCGGCGCTGCGCTCAGCATCGGTCCGGCGGTGCGGTACTGGGTGGAAAGTCCCGACACCGGCGCGCATGGATGGGGCGGGCGCTTCACCGCGACGCTGGTGTTCCCGGACGGCCCGTAGCGCTGGCGCGCCGACGCGGGCCGTGACCTTTGAGTCACAACGACATCCCGGCGAATCAGACAATGTGCGCCAGCTGTGGAAATCCTGTCGAGGGAGGCTCGAATGCGCGTGCCCGCAATGGCGACTGCCGTTCTGCTGGCCCTGTCAGGGTTGGCAAATGCCGACGGCTATCTGTCGGCGCGGTCGACGCCGATCGAGCCTGCTCCGAGCGGGTGGCAATTCAAATACACGCCGTACGGATGGCTGCCTTGGATCAACGGCGACGTCACCGTCCGCGGACGTGACTTCTCCGTCGAGCAGAACCCGGCGCAGGTGCTCGGCTCGCTCGACTTCGCGTACATGAGCTACCAGGAGGCCCGGCGCGGGGCGGTGACGCTCTTCTCCGACGTGATGTACACGAAGAACACCAATTCGGGCAGCTTTGCCCGGTCGCATGAATTCTCACGGCACGTCAGCGGCTCGCTTGGCGCCGCGGTATCGGCCGACTACGCACAGTGGATCGTCGAGTTCGGCGGCATGTACGAGACCAGCCGCTGGCGCATGGGGCCGGGCCCCGGCGAAGCCGACACGCGGCTCGATCTGCTCGCGGGCGGCCGCTACTGGCATCAGGAGCTGGATGTCGATGTCGATCTCACCGGCACGCTCAACATCGATGGGCTCGTCATTTCGGGAAGCCGGGCGCTGGCTAAGTCCGGTGGTGTCGACTGGGTCGATCCGTTCATCGGCGCGCGCCTGACGTACGATATCAATCCGTTGGAATCGTTCGTGGTGCGCGGCGACATCGGCGGGTTCGGTGCAGGCAGCCGCCTCACGTGGCAGGCGATCGCGACCTACAATTTCTATCTCGGCACGCATGCCGCGATCGATTTCGATGGCTACCTCGGTTGGAAGGCGCTGTCGGTGGACTACGTGCAGGGCGAGGGCATAGACCGCTACGAGTTCGACGTGCTCCAGCAGGGCCCGGTTGTGGGGATCACGGGGAAGTTTTAGCGCACGGTCGGTGGCCGCAGGGCTAGTTGAGGCACAAAGCGCCGGATCCAACATTTGCGGATGGGACCAGAAGTGTTCGGTTCGGTTCGCTTAACCCAACTTACTCTTGCGCCTGAGCTACTTTGAGCCATCCGACTCGACAACTAAGCATTTTCCTGGAGCAGCCTCTTTCCAACACGAGGTGCCCGCTGGCTCGCTGGCCTCCGAAGGGTCGTTTGAGTCAACCCACCGCAATGCCACTTGCGGATCGGCGTTCCAAAGCTTGCCCCGCCGCGGGGACTGCCATACGCGACGTTCTAGTACGATTTCGAACGGTCGTGCATTCGGCCGTCGGTAGACAACTCGCCAGTACTTTGGACTGGAACGGCCGAATAGCGTTAGAGGGGCGCCTGAAGCACCATATATATCTTTTTCGAGAGCCTCCGTTAGATCAAATGGCCGCACAAAAAAGACTTTGTCCCATTCGAAGTCCACTAAGTCTCCGAGCCGTACACGGCGATGCTGATGCATCGATTTCTCAAACTTGCTGATCCACCGATTTTTTTCGTACTGATCGAAGGCGAGCGAACTCACACAAAGCGCGGCGATAGTAACAGCTGCGATTGCGACGACTTTTGCAGCAGATTTCACAGTAGTCTCGCCCCGCTATTTACTTGGGAAAACACAACGGCGGCCCTCGTGTCGTCGACACGAAGCGTTGGGCTCGCTTCGCTTAACCTAACCTACTCGCGGAACCACGCGAGATGAACTGACAGCAAATGTAGAGCGCGGCAAGCGCGTACAAGCACTCGACAGCGGCGACCAATGCCACGGAGAGAGCACCCCAGGCGGTCATCGCGCCTCCTTGAAAAAGGACGACGCCGGAATTTGTGAGGGAGGTCCAACCTACTCGCCACAAGCCCCGAGCCTGAAGGGCAAACCAGAGGGCGAAGAAGCCGCCCATATCAGTGGCAGGCCAGTTTGCGGTCCCGTGACTGCTCTCATCAAGCTCAGATAGATGACAAACACGCTAGACCACAGGGCAGATGAGACGATCGACGGAACTAGCAACGTGCCGTGGGCCAGCTGCGCGGGAAGTCTAAAGGCCGTTCCGACCGCAAGCAGGGTAACGTAGGTCACCCAACTAAACCGGCATCCCTGAAACCAGCTGGGGTTCATCCGCTTACTCGTGGGGTAGGTGCGCCAATGCCGATGGCGGCACTCAACCAAACCTACTCACTGCGTCGAAGCCATCGAGCGAAGTCCACCATCAGCTTGAGCACTGCCAAGGGCGCTACGATGGCGGGATAGATGAACATCATGCTGACGATCAGCCTTACACCAAGCTCATGAACGGCCACCCGCCAAGATAGTTCGCTGAGGCGACATTCGGGCCCGTCGATCACCGCGTGATGAGAGCACAAATGTTGGTTGGTTTTGATGACGTCCAAAAGGCATAGAGCGACTAACAACACGGCCGGAAGAACGATGATCGCGCTCCATATGGCAGCGTTTCGACTGATGGGTGAAGTCCGAGCCATTGACGTCGCTTCGTTCTGCCGTCGAGTTCGTCGCGTGCGCATCGATTGACATCGCCCCAATCAACCAGCGACCGGGTGCCTTAGTTCAGGAATAGGGCAGCGACGTACAGAGCAACAATTGCGAGGTCCGCAGCAAGAGAAATATAGAAGGCCGCCCGACTATAGCCGCAGGCCGCCAAGCACAGCGTCGGGGGAATTGTAAGTATGCGCTGAGGAAAGTGCAAGAAGAAGGAAAACAAGAGCGCCACCGGCGCATCGGCAAGAGAGATGAACCGGATTTGGCCGGGGCTGGAGCGGCAATCCCAAGCAGACAGGGCCAAGACGATCGACAGTGTCGCGTTGACATAAACGTACGTGTTGAAAAAGAGCGCCGGACCGGTAATCGGCCTGCGAAGCAAGAGCCACGCACCACCCGCGACAAATAACGCGACGATCATCGTTATTGCGGTGGGCAGCCATCCGTACAGACCTTCGAGCCCGAATGGATGATCGGCACAATTGAACATTCCTCAACTCGCTTGGCCCGGTGGTCGGCATCACGGGGAAGTTTTAGGTCTCGCGGGTCTGTCATCCCGGAGCCGACGTTAGGTGGGTTACTCCACCGCTTGCAGGGGTTTCCAAGTGGGGTCGTCGAACTCGGTGGGGTAGCGGGCCAATGCTTCGTCGACGCGGCCGAGGCCGTCGATTGCGTCAGTGCCGCCAGCAGGCTTCGCGACAGCGCCGAGCCCGGTCACGACCTCTTCCAGCAGCGATTTCAGCTTGTCGCGTGCTTCACCCGAGAGGCTCGTCGTCGCCAACACGGGGAAGTTTTAGCTTCGCCGCTGCAGCGAGCTGATGGGTGGGTCCTCGGGACCTCAGCCTACGCCGAGGCCAGGCAAGCCCGAGGTGCGGTCGAGGCATCGGTCGCGCCCGCTAGGCGACGATCTGTTTTTCGAATTGCAGACCGGTAATTTTGCTTTCCATCATTCTGTCGTGCAGAGCATCGGACATGAGCTGCATCGGAAAGCCAGAGGCATTTTGAAAGAGCTGCATGTTGCCGACCTTCGCCGCGCTGAAGACCATCGGCTTGGCGTGCCTTTTCATCCAGCTTTCAATACGCTTCCCGTCAAACTCGAAACTGCGATGCATTACGTCGCTGCGAGATAGGTCGTAACAATCCTTGGAGTGGCCGAACTTCAATAGGAAGTATGGGAACTTGTCTGGTCCGTAGTTGAGCGTGACGGGTAGGAACTGGTGGACTTTTGGCTCCGCCGCTTCGATGAGATTTTTCGCTCGCTGCGAAATGCAGAACGCAAGGTGAGTACTAACCACGTCTTTCAGCTGGTGCTCGGAGGGCTTGACGGCCACTTCCGTCGGAAAATAAGGGAGCATCCAGTCTTCAATTTTCCCTTGATGGTGTCGGGCGGAAAATTGTTCAAACCAGCTTAGTCCGCTGGGCGAACGATTGGGCTCCCCAAAGCAGTTCTTGGTCGTGTCGCTTGGAACGTTGAAGGCGTAGACCACCTGGGCTCTCGCGGCATTCGATTGGCGTGACCTGAGCCCAACCTACTCCACGGCGTGGAGGGGTTTCCAGGTGGGGTCGTCGAACTCGGCAGGGTAGCGCGCCAAAGCTTCGTCAACGCGGCCGAGGCCATCGATCGCGTCGGTGCCCTCTCCGGGCTTCGCCACAGCGCCCAGCCCCGTTACGACCTCCTCCAGCAAAGTCTTGAGCTTGTCGCGTGCCTCGCCGGAGAGGCTCGTCGTGGCGAGGATCTTGTCCGCCTCGACCTTCACCTGGGCAGCAAAGCGCAGCGCGTGATCGGGCGGCATGCGCCGGTGCGTGACCAGCGAGTGGTTGGTGCGGACGATCTCGCGGATCGCCGCCATGCCATTTTGCACTGCGGCGTCAGTCGGCAGCGGCGCAAGGGCAAAGCCAGCGCGGGGGATGATCTTCTCGGCCGAGATCGCCGGCGCGGCGAGCAGCGTGGCGACGAGCGCCAAAGCAACGATGCGGCTGACGTTCGTCAACATGCTCTTCCCCCTGTCTCAGCCCCCTACTCGCGGCTCAGCTCCTCCTTCACCTTGGCAGCGAGCTGCGGCAGCGAGAAGGGCTTGGGCAGGAACGCGAAGTTCTCATCGCCCAGCGCTGCCTTGAAGGCGTCGTTGGGATAGCCCGACACGAAGATGATCTTGATGTCGGGATTCTTCTTGCGCAACTCCTTCAGGAGCGTCGGGCCATCCATCTCGGGCATGACGACGTCGGAGACGACGATGTCGACCTTGCCCTTGTTCTTCTCCATGACCTCGAGAGCTTCGACGCCGCTGCCGGCCTCGAGTACCTTGTAGCCCTGACGCTTCAGCGCGCGGGCAGCGAAGTTGCGCACGACCTCCTCGTCCTCGACGAGCAGCACGCGGCCGGTGCCGGTCAAATCGGCGGCCTTGTGCTCCTTCTTCTTCTCCTTCACCGGGACGACTTCCTCGTCCTTGTCGGCGTGGTAGCGCGGCAGGAAGATGCGGAACGTGGTGCCCTTGCCCTCTTCGCTGTCGGGATAGATGTAGCCGCCCGACTGCTTGACCATGCCGTAGACCGAGGCGAGGCCGAGGCCGGTGCCCTTGCCGATGGCCTTGGTGGTGAAGAACGGCTCGAAGATCTTGTCCATGACCTCGCGGCTCATGCCGTGCCCGGTGTCGCTGACCTCGATCAGGACGTACTCGCCGGGCTGGAACTCGCGGTGTTCGATCTTCTGGGCTTCGCGCTCGGGCACGTTGCGGGCGCGGATGGAGATGGTGCCCGCACCCTGCATCGCGTCCTTGGAGTTGGTGATGAGATTGAACAGCGCCTGCTCGAACTCGTGCTGGTCGATCATCACGTTCCAGAGATCGGGCACGGCGGAGATCTTCAGCTCGGTCTTCTCGCCGAGATAGCCCTTCAGGACGTTGAACTGGTCGGTGATGACGTCGCCGAGGTTGATGACCTCGTTCTGCAGCGTCTGCTGGCGCGCGAGTGCGAGGAGCTTGCGCACCAGCTCGGCGGCGCGGTTGGCGCTGGCCTTGATATTGGAGAGATCCTTGTAGGCGACGTCCTTGGGACGATGCTGGGCGAGCAGCATGTCGGAGAACCCGAGAATCGCGGTCAGCATGTTGTTGAAGTCGTGCGCGATGCCGCCGGCGAGCTTGCCGACGACTTCCATCTTCTGACTCTGGGCGAAGCGCGCCTCGAGCGCCTTCTGCTCTGTCGCGTCGACGACATAGAGGATCGCCGCCTCTCGGGCGCCGCCACTGGCAAACGGGCTCATGTAGACGCGGGTGACGAGGTCGCGCTTGGCGCCGGAGGTGATGTCGATCGGCACGTTGTAGACGCGGCCGGAGATGACCTGCTTCAAGCCTTCCTCGACCGAGGTGCGCGTTGTGGCGTCGGAAGCGCGCGCCAGGGCGTCGGACGCCGTCATGCCGGTGCCGGCTGCGCCGTCGAGCACCATGCGGCAGAACGCCGAGTTGGCGCTGACGATGCGTCCGTCGGAGCCGATCATGGCGATGCCGAACGGTGCCGACTGGAAGAAGCGGGCAAAGCGAGCGCCGGAAGCGTCGCCTTCGTACTCGGCCGCCTCGCCGGCGATGTCGACGACCGCGACGGTCAGGCCGCGGCCGCTGGGCACGGTGCGGGCGAGCAGGCGCGCGGGCATGACGCGGCCGTCCTCGCAGGCGAGATCGACGTCGATGGTCTGGAGCTGGTCGGGCGTGTCGCCGCCGCTGAGGCGCGACAGCAGTGCCGCGCCGTCCCCGGAAGCGATGTCGGAGAGCGTGAGCCGCTGGTCCTGGATGCTGCGCAGCGGACGGCCAATCCAGCGCGACAGCGTCGAGTTGATGTGCAGCAGCCGCCCATCTGGACCGACGGAGGCAAGACCGATCGGCGCGTTGTCGAACTGGGCGAGCTGAACTTCGACGGCGGCGATGTGATCGGCCTCGCGGTGCCGCTCGGCGGTCACGTCGGCAAGGCGCCACAGCACGATGCCAGGCGGCGTCCCGGCGGCCTCGTTGGCGGCGACGGGATTGACGGAGAGCTGGAGGTGCGTGCGTGCGCGTCCGCGCGGTGCGCCGCGGCCGACCGAGAATTCCTCGGACAGCGTCTCGCCGCGCTCGGCGGCGCGGGTGAGACGGAAGAGCGCCGCGCTCGCCTCGGCGTCGCCGGCGAGGAGCTGCTGCAGCGCCATGCGGCTGTCGCGCTCCTTGCGCCCGACGATGCCCTCGAAGGCGACGTTGGTATAGATCGGCTCGCCGTCGCGGGTGGCGATCATCACGCCGACATCCAGACCGTCGGCGGCGGCAACGACGACATCGGCGAGCGGTGCGCGCTGACCGAAGCGAATGAAGCCGGCGGAATATGCGAAGAGGCCGAAGAGGCCGACGGTGGCGAGCGCGCCCAGCATGGCGACGAGCACCGGCGTGCCGACGCCACTGGCAACGACGCCAAGGGCTATCAGCGCACCGAGGACGATGGCGCCCACGGTCGGCAGGTAGCTGCTCAACCCTTGCATCGGCGTGATGGCATCAAATGGGGCGGACGGCAGCTCAATTGCGTCGTGCTCGCGCATGCGCAAGGAGGCTATCTGATTCTGGAAGAGGGAGAGGCGAGACGCCTGCATTGGCCATGTACTCTGTACGCATTACACACAACAAGCTCGCACCCGATCTTAACCGCCATGTACTGGGCATTTGGCCCGTATTTTCCGGCGCTACAGTGGTCTCGGGTTGCGGCGCTTTACCCGTCAACAGTTCGATCATTAGGGTTAAAATCACCTAAACTTGCCGCTATACCCCAAGGGGGCGCGAGACGACGCCGGGGCGCCAATCGAAACACTCAACGATCTGCGCATCTTACAGTCGCGAAGTGAGAAATGACGGAAGTTCTGGAGCGCGTTCTCGTCGTCGCATTCGTCGCTGCAGCCATCGTTGCGGTGGCGGTGATCGTGCGAAAAATGTTGCGCGGGCCGGGCCTCGCGGGGCTGCTGGCGCCGAGATCGCAAAATCGCTTGCAGGTCGTTGAGCAGGCGGTCGTCGACGCCAAGCGGCGGCTTATCCTCATTCGCCGCGACGGCGTCGAGCATCTCATCATGACCGGGGGACCGGCCGACATCGTGATCGAAAGCGGCATCGGCGCAGCGCAAGCTGGCGCGGACACGCGTTCGACAACCGCGAAGAACCCGCGCCTGCCGCATACGCTCGGCCATGCGGCCGAGTAATTCCTTCAAGTCCGATGCCGGCGTTTCAGCGTTTCCCGCGCGGAGGTTTCGAATGCGCCCGTCACTGCCGATGAAGTTGCTCGTTGCGGCGATGGTTTTCTTCGCCTGCGCGATAACGGGCGACGCATTGGCGCAGGCGACGACGCCGACGGCACCCGCGGCGCAACCGCCGGCTGCGGCCTCTCCGGCGCCGGTCGCGCCGGCGGAAGCCGTGCCGCCTGGATTGCCCGAGAAGGCTGCGGGTGTTCCGGTCGAGGAACTGGTGCGGCCGGTCGGGAACCTCAACACGGCGATCGAGGCGGCGGAGAAGAATCTCGAGCAGGCGCCCGGCAGCCAGCGCGACCTCGCGGCCCTGCGAGCCGAAATCGAAAAGATCGAGCAGGGTGCAAAGAAGGCCGGCGACTCGCTGGCGCCACGGCTCGATGAAGTCCGCTCGCAGATTGCCAAGCTCGGGGCGCCGCCGGGCGCAAA
>CALRVN010000087.1:0-11658 GCA_943371625.1 Hyphomicrobium sp. CS1GBMeth3 | reverse complement strand
CGACTGAACCGCTGACCGCCAGCATGTTCGTCTGGACAGCCACGAGTGCGATGCCGTCGACGATCTTGGCAATGCGTCGGCCGTGCGTCTCCAGCGTTGCGAGCACAGCGTTGATGGAAACAGTCTCTGCGACAGCTGATGTTACGCCTTCGCAGATCTTAGCGACGGTCGCCTTGCCCGCTGTAACTTTGGGCAGCAATGTGCCGATGCGCTCACGCGTCTGGTCGGCTGCAACGCGCATAGCTTCGGCGGACTTTTCGATCTGGGCCATGGCTGCGCCGGATTGTTGCGTTGCCGCCGCCTGTGCCTGAGCACCTAAGCTTATCTGGTCGATTGCCGTGAGTATCTGACTGGCGGCACCGGACAACTCTTGCACGGTAGCTGACAACTCCTCCGCGGCGGAGGCCAGCTGCTCGGCGCCGGTCGCAGCGCCTGTATCGCTCTGCAGGCCCTCCGCTAGATCGGCTAAAGACTGAGCCGTCGCCTGACTTTGATCCAGAGCCTTGCTTTGCTGTTGCACGGCCTGTTGCGCTTCAGATGTGGCAGAAGACTGCTCTTCCGCTGCGCTGGCAACTGACTCGGCACCTCGTTGGGCCTCGCGAGCGCCGGCTTCTGCTGTCTCCGTTGCCAGGAGGATCTGTTGCGAACCTTCAGATATCGCGAGCATATCCTGGCGAATGACATGCAAAGAGGTGATGACGTCGCGTCCGCTCTCGGCCTCAAGCTGGGCACTGTCGGCCGCCTGTTTGATGCGAGCGGCGACGCTGCGCACTTCTGTCGCGATCGTTTCGGCTAAGCCCTGAACATCGCGCGCGCTCTTTTCAGAGGCCTCAGCGAATGCACGAACCTCGTCGGCGACCACTGAGAACCCGCGTCCGTGATCACCGGCTCTCGCTGCCTCAATGGCGGCATTTAATGCGAGGAGATTGGTTTGATCTGAGACGTCGCCAACGGCCCTCGTGATGTCGCCGATATTTGCGGCCTGCGATTCTAGCGTGGCGACAACGTCGACTGATTTGAGCTGCCGGACAGAATTCTCCTGCACCGCCGTCACAAGAGACTCGATCTGATGTCCGGCGTCGGTCAACAAGCCTTGGACGGTTTCGGTCTTGCCCCGGGAAGCAACTGCGCGATCGCGCCCTTGTAGAAAGATTGCGCCCAAACCGTTCACTGCGGCCTGAGACTGCTGTGCGGCGCCGGCCGCCTCTTCCGCTGCCGAAGCGATCTGTTCGAGCGAGCGGCGCAACTCCTCTGCCGCGGCCGCTGCTTGGCTTATGCCAGCCGCCAACTCTTCGGTGGCCGCTCCTACCCGCTCAGCCGCCTTTTCTTGTTTCAGTCGAGAGCGATCGCGAGCGCGGCGCTGCGCGACCTTTTCGCGTTCCGCGCTAACAGGGGGCACTTCGGCCTTCGATACCGGAGCGGCGCTTTTGGCGCCGAGCGCAGATGTTTTTACTAGGGCCATAGGTGTACTCACAGTCGCGCGTGTGACGGAGAAGAGAGACGCAGGAGCGGATCAGCCGCCCCCGACGCTAGCACTCCGCGGTTTACCGACTGACTACACCCGCTCGGCACGATAAAGCTCGGATATTGCTCACGTAAGGGCAATAGATGCCTTGCGGAAGACCTAACCGACGTAGGGGTGTGCGTGCAACTCACCCGGCGGTGGTGCGGAGCGCGGGCAAAGGAGCTGGGTAGGGCTTCGTTGGATGGGTGGATCTTTCCCTCCCGATGAGGTGGCGTCGCCCGACCCTCAGCGAACTTTGTCTCGTCAGGAGCCCACGACGGCGCTCAGATTGCGGTCAGCATTTCCCCGTCCTGGCGCCGACACGCTTATCTTGGGAGATGTTGAATCGCTGTTGCCGAGGGTCCAGGCAAAGGCGACGTCGGCCGCGTCTCGTCCCACTGAGATCCGCGCGAGAGCGTCTGCAGAGGCCATGTGCGTCGGATCGAGAATGAACCAGGCTCCACCGTCAGGACCTTTGAGAAAGACTTCGATGACAGCATGGAAGTCGGGCGGGTTCAGCGCATCGGCGTACGCGGACACGTAGCGCGCGGGGATGCCCGCCGCCCTTGAGACCGATATGGCAAGGTGGGCGAAGTCACGGCAGACGCCCTTAGCCTGCTGCAGGACATCGGCGGCGCTAGAATGCGGACCGGTGCTACCCGCCTCGTACGCCAGCGTCGCATGCACCCAATCGGCGATCGCAAGAGCACGGCTGTAGCCGCGTGTGAGCGCCCCGAACTTCTGTTCAGCCAACTCCGAGAAAATATCTGCGGGGCAAAAGCGGCTGGGTAGGAGGTAAACTAGGACGTGTGATGGGAGTTCTGCAGCGTCGAACTCCTCCACCGTACCCGGATCGCACTGCGCCGGAGTGATCTCAACCTCAGCCTCGTAAGTAAGCTCCGTCTTCCCTGCCGGGAGGCGCGCGCGAGCTAACCTATTCTGGTCTCCGACCAGGTCGATGGCGCATTGGACGTTATTGGACAGGGAGAACGCTTCGCGAGTAACGACCTGTGGCCCTGTTTTGGCGACGTGGACCTGAAAGATGAAATCCGTTGGCTGTTCGAGCACGTAAGAGAGTTGGCTTGCGATGACGAGCTTCACTTTTATGTCCAGGCCTTGCGCTGAAGGGTGGTCCCGCTGAGCGCACTGAAATGGGGCCATCACGCCGCCGAGCACGCCCGTGTCTCAAAAAGAAAGCCCCGGCGGCGGGGAGACGCCGGGGCGATTGTGAGGCCAGGGCTAGCCTCAATGACGGCCGCTGGGCAGAACGACCTTCTTGAGCCTCTAACGCGGCAACCGCCCCCGGGTTCAACAGATACTGTGGAAGAGTGGGCGCCGCGCGTCGTCGCTTGTGTGGGGGCAGGCCATCAGTCGCTACCACAAGACCTCAGCGATGGTTTGAGGTGAGGGGAGTGAAGGGCTGGCAGTTTCCGTCGGCGCAGTGAAGTTGCAGCTATCGCAGGCGTCAGCTCGGTCGCCCGTGTCTTCAGAGATAAAACGGAGCGGTATCTCTTCCATGCCTTAGCTCTCTGTCTGGATTGTCGAAACTTGCGGTCGTGAGGCACCTTTGCGTCAAGCGCTGGGACCAGGACCGCGCAATGCCCGCGGATTTCCTGGATCGCCGATCGTCTGATGGACCACCATTCGGTTCCAGACGAACAGCACGGCGAACGCGCCCAACGTTGCCGCTATGAAGCCGGCGCCTTGATCTGCTCGGTACCAACCGAGGGTTTGGCCGAGGAAGGTTGCCACGAAGGCGCCCGCGATCCCGAGCGCGGTTGTGAGCAAGAAGCCAACCGGCTTGTTCGGTCCGGGCGCTAGAAAGCGAGCGATCATGCCCGCGACGAAGCCGACGATAATGATCCAAAGAATGCCCATGGCTCTCTCCAGTACGGGGTTAGCCCCAACGAGCTGCTTCCTTGTCGTCGGGTAGACGGCCGTCAGGCGTCATGGCGTCAACGGTGCTCGGCAACATGGCCTTCAATTCTGCGAGGAGTCGCTCGCGCGGGACCCCCATGCGCTCGGCAAGAGTGTCGAGCGTATCGGAGCCGATCGCTTTTTCGAGATCCTGGGGATCGACGGATTCGTTACTTCCCTTTTCCACCCACGACTGCGCTGCCTGACCCTGGCCAGACTGCTGCAAGCGCTTAAGAAGCTCGTTAAGCCCGCCGCTCAAGATGCCGCCGGCACCGCCGCCCGCGATCACCTTCTGTAGGCCTGTCAGCCAATCCGATGCGCCGCCTGCTTGGTTCGAGTCGGCCGTGGAGCGCGCGGGAGCCTGCGGCTGGCCTGCCGGCGCCTCTGACCCGAGGATGCCGGAGCCCTTGAGCGCCTTGTAGGCGAGCAATGCGAGAAGCCCCATGGTCAGCGGAGACATTCCGCCGGAAGCGCCACCGGAGCTAGCCCCTCCGCGGGGACCGTTTTGCATTCCATTCAGAACATCCGACAGACCCATGGGAAGCACTCCTGCCTGTTTGCTGGGGTACTAACGGCTGTCGGCGAGATAAGTTCAGAAGTGCGCAGAAATAGCTTGGCTACGTCGCAAGTATCATGGTGGCCTCACTCGGCTTGATGTTTAATGACGCTGAGGCGACCATCACCCTCGAGCCGCGCCAGCTTTACTTCGCTCACCTCTTCCACGCCCTGCTCACGCAGTTGGCTTCGCAGCTCTTCTTCGCTCAACATCTCCTGTCTTAGGGCCGAGTCTAAGACCTTGCCGTCACGTACCAGCGTGAGGGCGGGTGGCTTCAGATACGGGCGCAAGGTTGGATAGCGCCACGCCAACCAATCGAGCGTGTACTCCCACGCGACGATGGTCAGAACGAGCACGATCCCTTCCGTAACCGAGCCGTATTCTTTGCCCAGACCGTTCTGTGCCGCATCGGCTATGAGCACGATGACAAGGAGATCGGCGGGACCAAAATGTCCGGCCTGCCTGCGTCCGATGAAGCGCAGGATGGCGAAAAGGGCGAGGTACATCACCGTGCCTCTGAGGACTATTTCGGCGATACCCAGGCTGGGAACAAAGACGCTGTGCCAGTCGATGCCCATCTTCCAACCCATGGCTGCCGCGCTTAGCTAGGCGTCGAGATCGACGTCTAGCTCGCGATCCCAGAACCGCAGTTCGCCAAGCGCGTCCACAAACTCACCGACGCCTTCCTTGGAGAGGACGAAGCAGCCAGCGTCGAGATCTTCCAAGATGCCGGCCTTTGCCAGCAACGGTTCTGCTTCAGCGCTGTAGCCGATGAATTTGCAATGTGCGAACGCGTCGGTGACAAATCCCCTCGACGGCGCGTCCTTGGCAAGCAGCTTGGCGCCCTCCTCGGAAGCGATGATGGCGACTGCATCGTAGAGAACCGACGGACCACCATCGATCTTCTGCTGCGCCGGCACGACCGTGCGATCCGACAGCGTGACACCGGCGATCTTCGGTGCGATCACTTCGACAACGCCGCCCAGCTTTTCGATCTTGCTCGCCAGCGACGAGAAGAGCTTGGCGTCGGCCCCATCTGTCAGCAGGATCCCCAGCTTGCGGCCGTCGAAACTCTTCGGCCCATTCAGCACGATGCTGAGGGAGTCCGACGGCTTGAGGTCTTCGCGAGTGGGCTGCGCCGCAACGGCGGGCTCAGGAAGCTCGATGCCCAACCCTTCGGCGACGGTCGCCGCGAGATCGTCGTGAATGTTGCGAAGGTGCGATACGAGACGCAGGCGGATGTCAGGCCGTTCGCACTTGCTAAGCTCGAACACCAACGCATCGCCGATGTGCTTTTGTTCGATCGGTGTCTGGCTGACAAAGAACTGGCGCGCCTGGCTGTAGTGATCAGAGAAGCTCTCCGGCCGCAGCCGCACCTTCGGGCCGTCGGCCTCTTCCTGAAAAGTGCGAAACCCGCGTTTGGGATTCTCGCGCGGTCCGCCGTCGCTCCACGTATTCGGCTCGTAATTTACGCGCCCGCGCGGGTTATGCATCGCCATGTGACCGTCCTGCTGGAAGTGAGCGAACGGGCAGCGCGGCGCGTTGACGGGGATGTGTGTGAAGTTCGGTCCGCCGAGGCGTTTGATCTGCGTATCGAGGTAGGAGAAGTTCCGGCCCTGCAGCAGTGGATCGTTGCTGAAGTCGATGCCCGGCGGCACGTTCTGAGTCATGAACGCAACTTGCTCTGTCTCGGCAAAGAAATTGTCGACCAGGCGATCGAGCACAAGCCGGCCGACGATACGGACAGGCAGTATCTCCTCGGGGATGAGCTTGGTCGGATCGAGCACGTCGAACTCGAACTTGTCGGCGAACTTCTGATCGAACAGCTGCACGCCGAGTTCCCACTCGGGGAAGGCGCCGGACTCGATCGCTGCCCACAGATCTCGCCGGTGGAAGTCGGGGTCGGCGCCGTTGATCTTTACAGCCTCATTCCACGCGACGGACTGCAGCCCGAGTTTTGGCTTCCAGTGGAACTTGACGAAGGTCGATTTGTCGTTGGCATCGAGGAAGCGGAAAGTGTGCACCCCGAAGCCTTCCATGAAGCGGAACGAGCGCGGGATTGCGCGGTCGGACATGACCCACATGATCATGTGCATGCTCTCGGGCGTCAGCGAGATGAAGTCCCAGAAGTTGTCGTGCGCCGATTGCGCCTGCGGGAAGCCGCGGTCGGGCTCCGGCTTCACCGAGTGGATGATGTCGGGGAACTTGATCGCATCCTGGATGAAGAACACCGGGATATTGTTGCCGACGATGTCCCAGTTGCCTTCCTTTGTGTAGAGCTTGACCGCAAAGCCGCGAACGTCGCGGGCGAGATCGAACGAGCCTTTGCTGCCGGCTACGGTCGAGAAGCGGACGAACGCCTCGGTCTTCTCCCCCATGCGCTGGAAAATATCGGCGCGAGTAATGTCGCCTAGCGACTCTGTGAGCTGGAAGAATCCGCGGGCGCCATAGCCCCTGGCATGGACCACCCGTTCAGGAATCCGCTCGTGGTCGAAATGAAATATCTTTTCGCGAAAATGAAAATCTTCTAGCAGTGCCGGCCCTCGATCGCCTTGCCGAAGGGTATTCTGATCATCCGCGACCGGAATACCCTGCTGCGTTGTGAGCGTCTGGTGCTGGCCGCCTGCTAACTGGTGGGTTTCACCACCTGCGCCACGGTTCTCGCGGCCTTCGATTGCAGGGTTATGAGTGTTGTTCGGTTTGGATCGGGTAGTCGGCTTCTTGCTCGTGCGCGAAGCTGCAGCGGCTTTTTTTGCCATCGACGCCTACAATTGTTGGGTTTCTCGCAGGGCGTCGCCGAACGCACTGATATTGTCCGCAACGTACCGCGGCGGTGAACTGTTCCGCCGCTATGGGGCCCAATCAGCGGACGAGGATCAGGCTCAGTAGAAAGCCAACACCACCAGCGACAAGCGTTGCCCGGATAGGGTCGCGACGGATCGAGGCTTCGATGCTATCTTTGGCGATCTCGGGCGCTTCCTCGACCAGCCGCTTCACGGAATCGGCCAATCCGACCAAATCGGCGCGCAGCGCTATCAGCTCTGTCGACACGTCGGTCTGGTCGGACCGGGTACCGCCGGCTTCGGCCGCGTAAGCTTTAGTTTCCATTGTTTTCCCCCAGTCACAGATTGCTTCGATTGCGGAGCAAACGGCCCGCCGCGATCCGACGTTCCGCACCGACGAAGATTTCTCCTCACGCGGTCACGGCTAGGTCCGACGAAACGCTACGGTCGCAGCACGACCTTGATGCAGCCGTCCTTCTTGTCGCGGAAAGTCTTGTACAGCTCGGGCCCCTCCGCCAGCGGCGCCGTATGCGTGATGACGAACGACGGATCGATCTTGCCTTCTTCAACGAGCTTCAGCAGGCGCGGCAGATAGTGCTGCACCGGCGTCTGTGCCATGCGGAACGTGAGGCCGCGATTGATCGCCGAGCCGAAGGGGATATTGTCGAGCGAGCCACCGTAGACGCCGACAATCGACACCGTACCGAAGTTTCGGCAGCACTCGATCGCCTGACGCACGACGTGGGGCCGGTCGGTGCCCATGAATGTTGCCACCTTCACCCGGTCGACGATAGAATCGAAGCTCGCGGTCGTGGCCGGCTCGGTGCCCACGGCATCGATGCACGCATCGGCGCCGCGGTCGTTGGTGAGAGACTGGATCCTCTCGTAGATGTCGTCCTTCATGAAGTCGAGCGTGATCGCTCCGGCGTCGGCGGCCATGGCGAGGCGTTCTGACACTGTATCGATGGCAATCACCCGCCCGGCACCGAGGATGAACGCGCTGCGGATGGCAAACTGCCCAACGGGTCCGCATCCCCAGATAGCAATCGTGTCATCCGGCTGGATGTTGCAGAACTCGGCCGCCATGTAGCCGGTCGGAAAGATGTCGGAGAGGAAGAGGACCTGTTCGTCGGTCAAATGATCCGGAACCTTGATGGGGCCAACGTCGGCATAGGGCACCCGCAGGTATTCGGCCTGTCCGCCCGGGTATCCTCCGAGGATATGCGAATAGCCGAAGAGGCCGGCCGGTGAGTGGCCCCAGTACTTGATCGCCGTGGCGGCATCGGGGTTGGTTCGCTCGCACCCCGAGTAGTAACCACGCTGGCAAAAGAAGCATTCGCCGCACGAGATTGTGAATGGGACAACGACACGGTCGCCGACTTTCAGCTTCTTATTAGCGGACCCCACCTCGACGACCTCGCCCATCGTCTCGTGGCCGATGACGTCGCCGTGCTTCATCTCGGGAATGACGCCGTCGTAGATGTGCAGATCGGAGCCGCAGATCGCGCACGCGGTCACCTTGATGATCGCGTCCTGCGGATGCTGAATCTTCGGGTCGGGCACCGTTTCATGCCGCATGTCGCCTTTGCCGTGCCAGCACAGCGCTTTCATTGGGACCTCAGTTATTGTTTGCAGAGCCTGGTTCAGCTTGCCGCTTGTGCACCTCCGCGAGCCAGGACGCGGGCGTGATGTTGGCGATCGCCGACTGCAGTTTGTTGTGCCAGCCGGCGACGACATCGCCTTCGCCATTCATCATCGCGTCGTAGCCCTGCTTCGCCACGGCGGCGGCGCTGTCCTTCGTGGATTGGCCGAGCTTGGTGTCCTGCAGGCCGGCGCGCTCGAAGAAGTCTGTTTCGGTGGCACCCGGCATCAGGCAAGTGACGGTTACGCCGCTGTCCTTGATCTCCGCGCGGAGTGCGAACGAGAACGAGTCAAGGAAGGCCTTGCTGGCATTGTAGACGGCGTGAAAAGCGCCGGGGATGAAGCCGGCGATCGAGCCGGTGATCAGGATGCGCCCCTCACCCCGGGAACGCATGTCGCGGCCGACCTTCTGGATGAGATACAGGGTGCCGGTGACGTTCGTATCGATCACGCGCCGAACGTCGGCGAAGTCCTGATCGAGGAAACCCTTCGCGAGCCCTATGCCGGCGTTGGCAAGCAGGGCGCTCACCGGACGGTCGCCGATCCGCGCGTAAAGCTGCTCGACGCCTTCTGCTGTGGCGAGATCAGCCTGCACGACCTCGACGTCGACGCCGAGCGCCGCGAAATCCTGAGCCGCACGGTTAATCCTTGCCTCGTCGGCCGCGACGATCAGGTCGAAGCCTCCGCGAGCGCAGCACTTGGCAAGCTCGTAGCCGATGCCGGTCGATGCGCCCGTGACAACGGCGAGCGGTCTTACAGCCATGGCTGATCCATATTTTCAGGGAGCAAAGGCGACACTGATGGACGCCACGAGGCTTAAAGGCGGTGAGGCAGCAAGATGTTCCCGGGGCAGGTGCGTTAATGGAACCAGCCATCCGGCTCACTGGCTGCGGGGTCCGGCCGACTGCGACCGTGCAGCATGAATTGACCTCTATCGACCGCGAACCAATTACGAAGGATATTTGAGAGTGCAGGCGTTGCTTGGGGCGAGGAATCCACGATGTATGACGCTTTAGTTGTCGGCGCAGGGCCGGCCGGCATGAGCGCGTCACTAATCCTCGCGCGGTGCCGTCGTAGCGTCTTGCTGTGTGGCATCGGGCAGCGACGCAATCACGCCTCACATGGCATCAATGGTTTGCTTACACATGAGGGGCAGCTGCCTAGCGACTTTATAGCGGCTGCTGATCGCGACCTCGCGCGTTATCCGACATTGCAGCGCTGCGAACTCGAGGTGACGGCGATCGCCCGAGAAGGTGCCGGTTTCAAATTCACTTGCTCCGATGGCTATACAGCCTACGCAAAGAAAGTTCTGCTTGCGACCGGGCTGGGTGACGAGCTTCCACAGCTCGCGGGCATCGATAAGTTCTACGGCTGTTCAGTGCACCACTGTCTTTATTGCGACGGCTTCGAGTACGCCGACAAACCAATTGCCGCGTTTGGTGAGAGCGACAAGGGGGCAGGCCTCGCCCTGATGATGAAGCAGTGGTCGGGGGACGTCGTTGTGTTGACAGGTGGCGGGCAGTCTCCAAGCGCTGACATGAAGCGACGCCTGACATCAGAAGGCATCCAGTGCATCGAGAGTAAAATCGACCGGCTCGAGGGCGACGGTAGCGTCCTGCGCCGAATTCACTTCTCGGAAGGCACGCACTTGGAGCGCGCTGCGCTGTTCTTCTCAACCGGGTGCCATCAGCGATCCGATCTTTGGCGCGTGCTCGGCTGCGCGCGCGACGAAAAGGGTGGGGTCATCACAGACGCGTTGACGGAGGAAACCACCGTGCCTGGCGTCTACGTAGCCGGCGACGTGTCGCGCGACGTGCTGCTGATCGCGGTTGCGCTAGCAGAGGGTGCAAAAGCAGCAGTTGCCATCAATCGCGCGCTGCTGCGCGAAGACGGCCTTCTCTAGGTGGACACAGGCCGTACGGGTCACCACACGGCGGTGGCCATCGTTATGCGCTTAGCGGCGACCACACGCCGGGGCACGACAGTGGTGACGGTCTACCCCGTGGCGTTGGACATCTGCGCCACAACTGCTCTGATCCCGGTCGTCGTAGATCAAGTGAGTCATGGAAAACAGCCACGGCAAGCTGCGATCAAGCAACCAACTGCTGCAGTCGCTTGTTTAGGGATCGACCACTTGAACTCACAAGGAGGAAGAACCGTGAATTGGGATCGCATCGGCGGTAAAAGCTGGCAGCACAACAGCGGCCACGCAAAAGCGCAGTGGGGCAACCTCACCGACGAAGACATCAAGAACATCGACGGCGATCGGGCGCAACTCGAAGCCAAGATCCAAGCTCGCTACGGATACTCGAAGGAGCAGATAGCAAAGGACGTCGACCGCTGGCTTGCGGAGACGGAGTTCACCACAGCCCCTCCCAGAGACGGCGGTGAGCGTTACGCCGACCGTTCGGCATTCGAGCAGGGCGAGAAGAAATAGCGCACGTGTGGGCGGCGTACTTCCCGCCGCCCACGGTCGCATAGGGCGAAGTGGCGAACCCGGGTGTTTCGTTAACTCGCCGGCGTGAGCCATCTCGTTCGCATTACTTGAAGACGCTAGCGCGAAGGTAGCGCCGTCGTTGTGCCTCAGTGGATGCCGATCCACACACCGCCGCGGTAGTAGCCGTGGCCGGCGCCCGCGTCGCGCCAACGGTACTTCTCGCCATCTCTCCACTTCCAATCATCGCCATAGATACGAAGCTTCAGGCTGGGATCGTAGTCCCGGCGTTCCTTCACGCGCCAGCAATCGCCATCGTCATTGCAGACGACAGCAGCGGACGACGCAGTGGCGCTCAACGCGAGAGCCGCCGCGCCAGCCAAAACGGATCTGGCAAAATCGTTCATTTTGCTTCTCCTTGTTTTTATCGTGGAGCCGCAACAGAAGTCGCGGAGACTTTCAACGCACTGCCCGTGCGGTAGTTCGGGCGATTGCGCCTTGAACGCCGATTACTTTCTCGCCGGCGCCGTTGACGCAACGACAAGGCGTCTGACGGCGGTTCAGAGGCAGAAGAGATCAAGGCTGCCGTAGACTGTCAATTCGAACGGCAGGCAAGCTAGTGCCGGCGCGTAGAACTTTTCGAACTTCCATTGTGAGGGCTGGCGTGTCTAAGCGCGCGGGCACCTCGATGAGCCCAACGCCCGCGCTCCGTAAGGCCTCCCGCTTCACCGCGTCGCGCAGCTTGGCGTTGCTCTGGAAATGACCAATGCCGTGATACTCGACCACAAGCACCGGGAGGCCCGCCCGATCCACCACGAGGAAG
>CALRVN010000086.1:0-11709 GCA_943371625.1 Hyphomicrobium sp. CS1GBMeth3 | reverse complement strand
AATCATCACGGGGCCATCGGGTGGCGGCAAGTCGACGATGCTCAACATCGTTGCGGGCCTCGACCACGACTACCAAGGCGAGGTCCATTTCGGCGGTCGCGATCCGACGTTGGCGTTCGTGTTCCAGTCGCCGCGGCTGCTGCCCTGGCGCACTGTCTACGAGAACATCGCGCTCGTCCTTCCGCCGGATGATCCCCGGCTCGCCAATATTCCGGAGCTGCTGAAGCGTGTCGGGCTTGCCGAGGCGGCGAACGCCTACCCGGAAATGATATCGCTCGGCATGCAGCGGCGGGTTGCGCTGGCGCGCGCCTTCGTGCTGGAGCCGGATATCCTGCTGATGGATGAGCCGTTCGTCTCGCTGGACGATCCCACGGCGCACGCCCTGCGCGAGCTGCTGGTCGAATTATGGTCGCGGCGGCCGACGACGGTGCTGTTCGTCACCCACGACAGGGCGGAGAGCGTGATGCTTGGGACCCGCATCTTGCGTCTGTCCCCCCAACCTGCAACTATTGCCCAGGATGTCCCGGTCCGACTGTCCGTAGCTGAGCGAACCGACCGGGAAAAGGTGCGCTCGGAGCAGCGGCGCATCTTCGGCGCAGCTTAGACCTCATCAAAGTTAATGGAACACGGGCGTCTATCGGCGAGGATGCTTGCCAGCGTGGTGGATGAGCTCGAGGCGCGGCTCGTCGCTTCGCTCGGCGCCGACATCATCGATGCAAAAAATCCGTCGGCGGGAGCGCTGGGTGCGCTGCCCGTGGAGACCGTGGCCGCCATTCGCGCGGCGGTGCCGCGGCGCATTCCGGTGAGCGCGACCATCGGTGATCCGGTCGATGATGTGCCGGCGACGATTGCTTCCGTACGCGGCATGGCGGCTGCGGGTGCCGATTTCGTCAAAGTCGGTCTCAGCAATGCAACGAGCGGCGCGGCGATCGCGGAAGCTCTCGGCGGCCTCGATGTTGGACGTGCGCGGCTCGTCGGCGTGCTGCTCGCCGAGGAGGGCGTAGACCTCGACATCGTAGCAGCGGCGGGTGCTGCGGGATTTGCTGGGCTGATGCTCGACACCGGCCACAAGCGCCGTGGCGGGCTGCCGGATATTCTGTCCGCTAGTGCTTTGCGCGACTTCGTTGCGGCGACGCATGCGGCAGGGATGTTCGCCGGGCTGGCCGGCTCGCTGCGCGCCGAGCATGTGGCGCAGCTGCTGTCTCTGCAACCCGACGTGCTCGGATTCCGTGGCGGACTTTGCCGCCAGGGTGAGCGCACGGCGGAGATCGACGCTGAAGCGGTGCGGGCGATACGCCGTATTATCCCTGTTTGCGATGCAGCATTGGGCGATGCTTGCCGCGTGCCGGTGACGGGTGCTATGGCGCCCGAAGCAGAAGACGTGGCATGAGCGGCAAAGTGAGCATCAGCGGACGGCACGACGGCACAATCCTCGACCGCATTTTCGTGCGCGGTCTCGTGCTGCCAGTGGCCATCGGCGCCTACGACGAAGAGCGGGGCATCACGCAGCAGGTCCGTTTCACGATCGAAGCGACCGTCGCCGCCGGAGTGTCGCCGAAGGGCGACAATCTGGACGAAGTGCCGTCGTATGACGACATCATCAAAAGTGTGAAGGCAATCGTCGCGGCGGGACACGTCGATCTGGTCGAGACACTCGCGGCGCAGATCGCGGATCGCTGCCTGTCGGACAAGCGGATCGTGTCGGTGCTGGTGCGCGTGGAAAAGCTCGAGCGCGGGCCCGAAGCCGTGGGCGTCGAGATCGTGCGGCCGCGGGTAACGTGAGCGCGAAAAGCAGTCCTGTTGTCGTCAAGCTCGGCGGCAGCCTCGGCGAGGGGCGCCGGCTTTCGTCCATCCTGAACATCGTTGGGGCCGCGCGGCGGTCGTGCGTGATCGTTCCGGGCGGCGGGACTTTCGCCGACGCGGTGCGCGCCGCATACAAGAAGCATCGCCTGTCCGAACTCACTGCCCACCGCATGGCGCTGCTGGCGATGCATCAGTCGGGCATGATGCTCGCCTCGATGCACGCGCGCCTCTCACCGGTCGAGACGATTGTCGCAATCAACAAAGCGCTGGCGGAAGGCCGCGTGCCCGTCTGGTTGCCGCTCAAGCTCGTCGACACCGATGCAAAGATCAGCGCCGACTGGCGCACCACGTCTGATGGGTTGTCGGCGCGGCTTGCCGAGCGGCTCGGCAGGGCTGACCTCGTGATCGTGAAGTCCTGCCGCGTCAGTGCAACCGACACGGCGGCGCAGCTTGTTCGGAAGGGGATCGTCGACCCGGTGTTTGCGGAGATCGTCGAACGTGCAAGGCTTTCGTGGCGCGTTCTCGGCGCCGGGGACGAGGCGGAACTTGCGCAATTGGTCGCCGCTCCGTATCGATCCGGTCGACGCAAGCCGGCCAAGCGTGCTATCGCGCGGCGGAGATGACCGGGCGCTAAGCTGAACCGGGCGACGAGGCACGGCTCCGATGGCTGACAAAAGGCTCTTGTTCCTGACGGGGCGCCTCGCCGAAAATCGGCTCGCCGAGACGGTAGCGGCCATGGGGCTGCCGAACGGCTCGTGGCGGATCGCCAACCTCGGCATCAAGGTTGCGGCGCTGATGACCGAGAACATCGTGCGCAACCGCCTGAAGGAACCGCTGGAAGCGGACCGGGTGATCGTACCCGGCCGGGCGCGCATGAACCTTTCGCACCTGTCGGAGCTTTACGGCGTGCCGTTCGAGCGCGGGCCGGACGAGATCATCGACATACCGCAGTATTTCGGTAAGGACGGCGGTCCGCCTGATCTTTCGAAACAGGACATTCGCATCTTTGCGGAGATCGTCGACGCGCCGGGGCTGTCCGTAGATGCCCTCGTCGCCAAAGGAAAGGAACTCGTCGCCAAAGGTGCGGACGTGGTCGACATCGGTTGCCAGCCGGACGTGACGTTCCCGCACCTGGAAGAGACGGTCGCGGCGATGAAGCGCGCGGGTTTGAAGGTGAGCGTCGATTCCGGCGACACGGAGGAGTTGCGCCGCGGCGCGCGCGCTGGCGCCAACTACGTGCTCAGCCTTGATGAATCCAATATCGACGCCATCGAGGGGACCGCGTGCGTTCCCGTGCTGCTGCCGCGGCCGCATGGCGATGTCGACTCGCTGCTGCGCGCGATCGATCGGTGCAAGGCGAAGGGTATTCCGCACATCGCGGACCCGGTGCTCGATCCGATCAACTTCGGCTTCATGACGTCGCTCGAGCGCTACGCTGAGTTGCGGCGTCGGCGCCCGGACGTCGAGATCCTGATGGGCACCGGCAATCTCACCGAGCTGACGGATGCCGACAGCCAGGGCGTGACGGCAATCCTCATTGGGATTTGCGCCGAGCTCCAGATCCACAACGTGCTGATCGTGCAGGTATCGCCGCATACGCGACGCACGGTCGAGGAGCACGACGCGGCGCGTCGGCTGATGTACCGCGCGCGCGAGGACGGAAACCTGCCGAAGGGGTATGACGCAGGGTTGCTATCGCTGCACGATCTGCGGCCGTTTCCAGATACGCCGGAGCAAGTGGTCGAGAAGGCGAAAGAGGTGCGCGATCCGAATTACCGCATCGCGGCGGCGACCGACGGGCTGCACGTCTATAACCGTGACGGCCATCATGTGGCCGAGGATCCGTTTGCGCTGTTCGACAAGCTCGGTGTGGAGCACGACGGCGCGCACGCGTTCTATCTCGGATACGAACTGGCCAAGGCCGAGATCGCCCGCGCTCTCGCGAAGCGCTATGTGCAGGACGTCTCGCTGGACTGGGGCGTCGCTGCCAATCGCAAATCCGAAGACCTGACACAACACGCGCCGGAAGGCGCGACGCTGAAAGCCGCCCGCAAGGAGAAGCAGGATGCCGCGTATCGTCGAAACGATCGTGACGACGACCAACGCGAAGGGTGAGGCGCATATCGCGCCGCTTGGGCTGCTCGCGGATGGCGAGCAGTGGATCATTGCTCCGTTTCGCCCGTCGCGTACGCTCGAAAACCTGACCGAGGTTCCCTATGCGGTGGCGAGCCACACGGACGATGTGCGCGTGTTCGCCGGGTGCGTGACGGGACGGAAGGATTGGGCGACGTCGCCTGCAGAGCGGGTGCGGGGTGTGAGACTTTCCGATGCGGTGTCGCATTGGGAGCTGGCGGTCGACAGCTTCTCGGATGATCCGCAGCGGCCGCGCTTCAAGTGCAAACTGGAATATGAGGCGAGCCATCGGCCGTGGGAGGGGTTCAACCGGGCGCAGGCGGCGGTGCTGGAATGCGCGGTGCTGGTGACGCGGTTGAAGATGCTGCCACCGGACAAGGTCGAGAACGAATTGAAGTATCTCGAGATCGCGATCGCCAAGACGGCGGGCGAGCGTGAGCAAGAAGCCTGGGGTTGGCTCGTAGAAAAGATCGACGCTTGGCGTGCCGGCACGCGCTAGCCGCAAAGTATAGAGAGGGCCGTTGCTGGGGCGCAGCGCGTGGCCCAGTCGGAACAATCTTGGTCGGCGTCGGCTAAACGGCCGAACAACACCACTTCTCGATCTAATTCTTGAGCGAGAGCTGTGACTTCCCCGGCGCCGATACCGGCGGCGACAACGGGGGCAACAGGCGGCAACGCTGCGGCGGCGAGTACTCCCCCAATTGCCGCCGAGATGTCCCCGAGCTGCCGGGCCGAGATATCCCCTGCGGCGGCCTGCCAATCTTCGAGCGATGCATCGGCCGCGTCGCGGCCGAAGCAGCGCGCGAAACGCTCGACGCTTTCTTCGAGCGACTTGCCGCGGCCGTCGAGCGTTGAATGCTGGTCGACGTCATCGGACAGCGTGCCGAGCACGCGGCGCACGTCGGCCATGTTGGCGAAGCCGCCCGCCGCTAACCGCTGCATGCGCCCGCGCAGTGTGCCGCGTTGGGCGACGATGCTGACGTCGGTGCGGGTGAGGCCGGTGTAGACGAGTTCGCCGGTGATCAGCCGATCGCCGTCGGTGAGGCCGCGGGCGACAACCGCTCCGTCGCGCACTGCGACGATATCCGTCGTGGTCGAGCCCATGTCGACGAGCAAGGCATCGGGCAGCCGCTTAGCAACGAACGCGGCCGAGGCGAGGAAGTTCGTCGACGCGGCGCTCATCGGATCGGCCTCGGCGGCGTCGGGCGCAGCGAGACCGTGCACGCCCATCCACACCTGGAAGCTTGGCAGCAGCCGTTTCAAGCGATCGATGATGACGCGCACGCCGGTCGGACGATCGGGGAATATCTCGCACAGTTCGCCGGTCATGGTGACAGCGTGCCTGTCCGCACGGGCAATTAGATCGGCTGCCTCGGCGAAGGCGGCATCGAGGTGCTCGATGCCCTTCCACAGCGGGCACGCGATCTGGCGCACGGCGATGGTGCGCCCATCCTGCGCCAGCGCCACCTTGAGGTGCGCCCCGCCTACGTCGTAGCCCGCGGTTATCGGCATGCGAAGTCTCCGCCGCAGAGGTTTGCTGCGCGCTGGGCCGTGTTACACGAGAGCCCAGTGGAGGCAAGAATCATGCATGTGGTCCCGGTCATCGACGTGCGCCATGGCGTGGTGGTGGCGGCCATCCGCGGTGAGCGCGATGCCTACAAGCCGCTTGCGACGCCACTGGCCGAGGGCAGCGATCCGGTGGCGATCGCGCGCGGCTATGCGCGGCTGTTTACCTTTCCCATCCTCTACCTCGCTGATCTCGACGGCATCGAGGGGCGGGGCCGCAATGGGGTGCTGCCGCAGGTGCTGGCCGCCGCGCTGCCGGGCGTAGCGCTGTGGATCGACGATGGAGCGCGTCCGCGCGATGCAATGGCGCGCATTGCGGCGGGCGACACTCCCGTAATCGGTACCGAGAGCATGGATGGTGAGGCGGACGTCGAGGAGCTGCGCGCGCTGCCGCCGGACAGCTACGTGCTGTCGCTCGATTTCAGAGGCGAGCGGTTCATCGGTCCCCCCGAGGTGCTCGATGAGGCGGAGCACTGGCCGCACAACATCATTGTGATGACGCTGCAGCGTGTCGGTTCTGGAGAGGGACCGGACATCGGCCGTGTCGCGGACGTCGTCGCGCGGGCAAACGGGCGCCGCGTCTATGCCGCCGGCGGCGTACGCGGTCGCGATGACTTCGAAGTCTTGCATGAGGTCGGTGTGGCGGGCGCGCTGGTCGCGACGGCGCTGCATGCGGGCAAAATAAAAGCCGGCGATCTCACCGAGATCGCCGGCCTTTGATGTCGTAGCACGAAGGGGAGAGCAGAACTACGCGCCGGGGGTGGTTCTACCCGTTCCAACGGCCAGAAAGCAGTCTTCCCAATCGCTGCAGCAGACCCCTATTCACAGGTGGGGCATTATCCTGCTGCGGACGGTTTCCGCTTCAAGCCTTCGCACCGAAAGGATGCTGAGCCGTGTTGCGCTGAGCGGTGGCTTCAGCAGCGGTCGGCTTGCCAGCAACAGCGCGAGCAATCGACTCCTTCACAGCGCGATAGTTGTAGTCCTGGATCTTCGCGTCGTCCGAAGCTTCCCAGTGGATGAACACGCCGACGAGGATGAAGAGATCGTCAGCTTCCGAAGCCGGGATGATGCCCTCGGCAACCGAGTCCTGAACGGCCTTGGCGACGCCGTACTGAGCAGGGCCGAACATCTGAACGGCCTGACGGGCGTCCTTGATGGTGACCTTGTTGAACAGGATCGTGTTCGGCTTGCAGGGCAGGTTGGGAGCGATGACGGCGAGGAGGGTCGTGAAACCGTCCTTGTTGTTCGACAGCGCATTCACGAATGCAGTTTCTGCCGCGCTACCGCGCGGTCCGATGACGAGGTCGATATGGGCGACTTCGTTTCCATCACCGACGAGCGATTCGCCGACGAGAACCTTATTGATCTTGGCCATTGCGGGGTTTCTCCCAAGCTATAAACACCACGAGCACCAACGCCACCCCGCCGAGGCCGGGAGCATTGGTTTCTGCCCAATTCGAAAAGCCATCCTTTGTTGTCAGCGTCCAGCGACGACGTCGTCGAACCGGTTGGCCGGATAGCGGCACCATAAGCACCGCCCTTAGATAGCCCGAGGCCTATGTCCGAGACAAGGGGCTAAGCACTGCGGGAGAGGCCCAAGGCGTCGCACACAAAGGCTACAAAAACGGTTGCTACAACGAGATCGGCAGTCGTACCCGGATTAACGTTTTGACGCTTGAGTTCTGCATCTAAATCGAGCAGATCGCGCTCCGTGCTGCGCTGCGCAACGGGTCGCCAGAGCGGTGATAGGGCAATGGCGCGGGTACGGACGCCGCTGGCGGCCGCTTCACCATATTTACGCGCGATATGGCTGTCAGGAAATTGGGCGAGATACGCCATATGGAGCGTTGTAATCGCTAACTGCTCGCTGTTTGCGAGCGATTGCGCGAGGGTCAACTCCGGCAATCCAAACTCGAAAATGTCTGCAAAGCCCGTGGTGTAGTTGAGCGCGATGCGGTCGCGTCCGGCGGCGAGCGACATGGCATCCAGCAGGCCGATGGTCGGCGGCATGGCGACATCCTGCTCGGGGGCGTCGCCGAGGCCGCCTGGATGTGCGCGGCGGATGGCGGCGTAAACGGCTGCGGCGTCGCTGGAATCGAGCGACGCGAGGACAGCGCGCAGGCGGTCGCGGAGGCTTTTTTCGAGGTTCATCTCTGCTGCCGCGGCGATAGGCGCGCATAGCAGTAGAATGCCGAGATTGGTGTTGCAGCCGGCGGCGGCGAATGACGCTTCGACGGCGCGCAGGATGCGCGTGCCGACCTTCACTCCGTTGGCTGAGATCCAGGGTGCTGCGGCTTCGGCGGCGGCTTCGAACTGAGCCACCTCCATTCCATGACCGGGAGCGTGGACGTGGACGTTGCCGGGTTTGAGTGCAGAAAGCTCAGCGCGGCATGCGGCCAGAAACAGCCGGCGGACGTCGGGCTCGTTCAGGCGGGGCATTGAACAGAAGCGGGTTTGGCGCCCTGATGCTCGGCGACGGCGATGAGAAAATCTTCGACGATCGCCTCGGCGATGTTGATGTCGGAGACGCTCTGCAGTCCGCGCCAGGACGGATTGCTGTTCACTTCGAGCACGAGCAGCTGGCCGTCGGGGCTGCGGATGAGATCGATGCCGCCATAGTCGGCGCCGACAGCTGCAAGCGCACCGCGGGCCAGCTCCACCATCTCTTCGCTCGGAACGTGCGCGATTGGCGATCCGCCCTGGTGAACGTTGGTAATCCAGTTGCCGGCGCGGCGGGCCATGGCGGCAATGACGCGCTGACGGGTGACGATTACGCGCCAATCCTCGAACGTCAGACCGGACGAAGGCACGAAGTCCTGCATGTAATAGATGTTGTCGGCAGCATCGGGTGGCGGCAATTCGCCAACGGCGTCGACGCGCAGCAGACCTTTGCCCTGCGATCCGAAGAGCGGCTTATAGATCAACGGGCGTCCGGCAGAGCCGACGTAAGCTTCCGCAGGCTCAAATGTCTCGACGGTACGCGTGCGCGGCGTCGGAATTCCCGCCTTGTGCAGCAGGAACGTCGTTGCCGACTTGTCGACGCAGCGCTCGATGGCGCGGGCGTCGTTCCACACCCGCACGCCGCTCTCGCGTAGAGCATGCAGCAATCCGAGGCGGAAGGTGATCTGCTCGAGCGTGCCGGAGGAGATCGAACGGACGAACACGGCGTCCGGCAGCTCGCCGCCGAAGCCGGGGATGTCGATGCCGCTTTCGAGGCCGGTATCGAAGGCGCAGCGCGGCAGCGATGACACGACGACATAGGCGCCGCGCGCGCGCAACGCGTCGGCGAGACGGCGCACATGCCAGTTTCCGCTCTCCTCTTCGAGGAAGAGCGCGAACTTGAGACCGCCGGCGCCGGCGTCAGCTGAAGCTTTTATCGACGACGTCTGGAGCAAGGTGGCCCGCGTGGAATGAGGTGCCGGTGTCAAGGTTGGACACGATGACCTCGGCAGGACTGAACAGCATGGGGTCGATTTTGTAGAAGTCGCCCCCGGCGGCTGCGAAGATGTCGGCGAAGGGTTCGCCGTAGGCGGCGCAGGTGCTGGACGGGAGGTTCTTCGCCAGCTTCTCAGCCTCCTCGTTGCTGCCGCGGACGAAGAGCTGAACGCGTCCGCCATAAATGACGGCGTCGTTGGTGCGGCCCATCGCCTTCATGAAATCGGGGATGGGAGGCGCGATCGGTGCGGTGCCGATGCCGTCCTCGATGTGTTCGAGCGGGAAGTGCAGCTCGTGCGCCTTGTGCAGGGCGACCTCGAGCACGCGGGCGGCGATCTGAACGCTGCCGGCGATGCACCCGGTTGGGGCATAGAGGATCGTCAGATTGGCGGGCTGCACGCCACAGGCGGCGGCGACTGATCGTGCAACTGAAGCGGGTGGCGGCTTGTCGCCCTCAATGACGAGGGCAGCCTTGCTGTAGTGGTCGACGTAGCCGAGTTCCTTGTAGAGGGCCTCGACGCGCGAAAGCGCCCGCGCGGGACCTGAGCCGAGGGCGAAAAATCCGCTCTCCTGCTCGGTGATCTGCCAGCCGGCATACTGGCTGGCTAGGCAGGCGACGACTGGGCTTGCAGCGTGAACGGTGATGCCGAGGGGCCAGCGCTTCAGGCCGGACTCGTTATGAATGGTCACGGTCCCGAGGCCGCCGAGGCAGACTTCGGCGAGGCGACGGCCGGCTTCGAGACCGCCTGGCGTCTTGGCGCCGAGGTCGATCAGGCGCTCGCCGGCAGCGCCGATGGTTACCGTGCAACGCAACGCGTCGGCATCGGCCACGATGCTCTCAACGAGCTTGGCTGCTCGAGCCGAGACGCTCGGGGCCTGGCCGTTGTACTTCTGCATTATCGTCGCGCTCCTGGTTTCGCGCCTGTGCATACAGCATCTCACCCAGTTCGGCCAAGCGCTGACGGCAATTCCCTAACGCCGCATCGGGGGTGGGGGCGGAGGCGAAGACGGTGGCTATCGGGCGGTACCTCGGAATGCGGGTTCCGGGGGCAGGGCGGTCAGCGGTCCAGACCGGCCAGTCGACACGATTAACGAGAAGTGCGCCGGGGTCGGCATAAAGGATCGCGGCCGCGCGGGAGCCGGCGGAAGCCGGCAGTTGGGGGGCACTCCCGTCGCAGGCGGCGAGGTGGGCTTTGAACAGCGTGCCGGCCTCGTCGTCGAAGACGTCGAGGGTCGCGCCGGGCCGGGGGTTGATTTCGAGCAGGTGGGGGGTGTCGCAAGCGACGATGAAGTCGAACGACACGAGACCGACAAGGCCGAGTTCGGTGCACAGCTTTCTGGCCGCGGCAGTCATCGCCTTCTCGACTGCCGCGGCGAGCCGCACAGGTCCGACGGCGCCGGCGTAGCGGTATGGGCGCGGGCCACTACCGACCGGCCATTGCTGGCTGAAGCCGATGAAGTGCATTCCGCCATGAGTGGCGAGTGCGAGCAAAGACGTGGGCGTTCCGTCGAGGTGCTGCTGATAGTAGCGTCGAGCGCTGCGCGGGGCGCCCGACGTGGCGGGCAGGATGTGCGTGCCTCCGCTGCCGCCGATGCGCTTTGAAATCCATCCAGTGGGATCATCGGGCGGCGCGATGCGCGTTGGCGGATGTGCGATGGCGTGTGCGTCGAGAAGCGCGGCGAGTGCCGCCGGATCCTTACAACGCGTAATCGTTGCGGCGTCGTTGCCGATGAGGCGATAGCGGCGTGCGAGGACCGAGACGAGCCTTGGGCGGTCTTCGAAGCCGGAGCCGAGCACGAGCCCGATTGACGGCGACGGCGCGTGTGCGACGAGTTCGTCGAGCGCGGCGAGCGTTTGCTTGGTTCGAAAGCCGATGCGGGCGGCGTCTTGGACGCAACGCACGGCCGCGGCGTGTTCGGCGGTGTCACTGTCGCCGAATGCGTCGGCGACGAGCGGTAGAAATCCGGCACGCCGGGCGGAGGCTGCGAGCCCACGCCCGGCAAGTGCCGCGATCAGGATGGTCTGTTGCGTCAAGCGGTGAGCGTACGCGCCAGCTCGAAGGCGGCGCGGAAGTCATAATGAACCGGCTTGTCGGCGCTGATCATGCGCTTGAAGAGACCGGATTCGGTCTTGTACTTGATGTCGCCGATGGCGAGCGGGCCGACGCCGAGTGCGTTGGAGCCGGGCAGCGCTGCGCCGTCCATGAACAGCTCCATGCCGTCGATGCCCGGGGGCGGAACGGCGTTGACGTCGGCTGCGAGGAGGAGGTTCTTGGCGAGCGCGAGGTCTTCACCGGTGAGGACGCGAACGCCGGCGGCGGCGGCGGCGAACACGATTTCGGTGTCGGCGATGATCGCCTGCTTTTGCTCGAGGGTCTCACCCGACTTGGCGATCAGATCGACGCCGAAGCGCTTCTTTGAAACCTCGGCAGACTTGATCACACGGTCGACGCCGCGGTGGGCGACGAGCGTCACCTCGGCACCTTCGAGCGCGGCGATGATAGAGGAGGCGAAACCGACGACGCCGGTGGCGCCGAACACGGCGACCTTGGTGCCCTTCCAGCCGCGATTGAACTTGGTGCGCAGAACGCGCTCGACGCAGGCGACCATCGCCGCGGCAGTGGTGAACGAGCCGGCCGGGTCAGCCAACGCAGAAAGACCGAACGGGGGAACGAGGGCCTTCTGCACCGCCTCGAGCATGTCGAGGGCGAGAATGGCGTCCTTGCCGCCGATGAAGAAGCCGGTGCGTACGCCGTAGTTTGGCGGGCGCGA
>CALRVN010000085.1:0-11760 GCA_943371625.1 Hyphomicrobium sp. CS1GBMeth3 | reverse complement strand
AGTCGCCGACCTTGATACCGAACACGAAGACGAAGGTGACGTAGCTGCCGAGCGCAAACAGCAGCATCAACTGGGCAAAGCGCACCGGCACTAGGCGAACGCCCAGCGCCATGAGGAAGAACATCAGGAACAGGACGGTCGCGCCTTTGGCGCCGACGAAGACGAGCAGCGGCGCCGTCAGTAGCGCGACCCATCGGATGCGGTTGGCAAACAGCCAAGTGGACGAGAGCGCCAGTGCATAACCGAAGCTGATGGGATGGAAGTTCGGGCCGCTGAGGCGGAAGATCTGGATGGCGCCATTGTCCGAGCCGCTGATGTTGAAGAGCGCGACGCGCATCATGTCGTCGAGGCCGCGCACAACGAAACCTGTCTCGTTCATTTGGCGGACGAAGCGGGGCATGTCGTCCTGCATCTTGAGCCACAGATAGCGGTCGCCGTTGAAGATCTTGAGGAAGTCGAGCTCGAACAGAAGCTCGCAGTAGCCGTAGGTGATGATGAGAACGGCGGCGACGGCGACGAGTGGCGCCAGCTGCGTTTGAAAGCGCGCGCCGCAGACCAGGCCGACTTGCAGCAACATCAGCGGCGTGAGGATGCCGCGCGCATACACGAGCGCGTCGCGGCCGTTCCCCAGCGCGAGGCCGAGGGCGACGTAGGCGCAGACGGTGGCGATGGCGACCCAGTTGGCGAGTATCCACGGCCGCAGCTTCGGGGACAGCAGGCGGCCGGCGAACTGACCGGTCATGAAGAAGCCGACGAACACCGCGCCCAGCATAATGATGTTGATGCCGCGCATCTGATCGAACGCGGCAGAGCTGTCGACTTCGGTCGCGGTCATGGCGACGAAGGTGTTCTGGAACAGGAAGGCGAAGATCAACAGGAATGGTGTCGATGCGGGCAGCATCAGCGTCACGACAAAGGTCGCGAGAAAAGCGAAGCCGTAAGCGAGGGTGATATTGGCGACGGCAAGCCCGGCGCTGAGACCGACGATGGCGATGGCGAGCGCGAACTGCAGCAGCGCCTCGGGCGTGAGGACGCGCGGGAGGCCAGCGGCTGGCGCAGCGGGCATGGCGGATGAACTCATTGGCCGCTCCCCCGGATCGGGACGCTGCTGTCAACGAGCGCGGCAACGATATCGGTATCCACGCTCAAGAGATCGGTTCGCGAGCCGGTCAAGCCGAAGCCCTTGTCGAAATCCCAATGGCACCAGCCGAACCCGTTGCTCTCGGCAGCACGGCGCACGCTCGACAGCCAGCGGATGCGACCTTCCTGCGGCGCGAACTCGCGGAAGACGCCAAACTCGTTGACGATGACCGGCCAGCCCTTGGCGCGCGACCAGGCGCTGAGGGCGCGGAAGTCAGCGTCGATGCGATCTTCGGTCCATGGCTTCTGAGTGGCGGCGTCGAGTTCCGTGAGGCTGCCGCTTTGGCCCTCGGCGGCGAGCGCGGCGCGGATGCTGGCAACCTGCGTGTCGCCGGCTGAAAAAGGAAACGGCAGTGACTTGATCGGGGTGAAGAGCGAGTCGCCCCAGGTCTGGCCCTGATGCGTGAAGACCATCGGGTAATAGTAGTGGACGGCGGCGATGGCGTTGCGATCGTCGGGCCCCGGATCGTCCATCGTGTCTTCGACGGTCTGGTTTTGGGCGGCGCTCCAGATCAGCGTGTGGCTCGGCGCAATGCGACGCACTTCGGTGACAAGGGTCTGGCGCAGCGGCCGCCAGACGGCGGGCTCGATCGGCGGCTCGTTGAGCAACTCGATGGCAACGCGGTCTATCGGCAGGTCCTTGGCACGCGCGGCCACAAAACGCAGAGCTGTGGCGAGGATGTTGCCGTCGCTCGCCGGATCGTCGCGCAACATCTTGCCGACGACGTCTCCCGCGTGCATGTCGAACGAGAGCGCGAAGCCGGAGGCGAGGATGCGGTCGACTACCGTCTCGAGGATGCGAATGAAGTCGCTCTCGCCGCGCACGCAGTTGGCAGGATCGATGGGAAGGCGAATATGGCGGAAACCCATCTGATTAAAGCTGCTGAGGACGTTCAACTCAGGCAGCTCGGCGTCTGCGGGAGCGACGTCGCAGACGTTGGGCAGATTGAAGCCGGTGCCGAGAGCCTCGAGGAGCGCCGCCGGCACATGGCTTTGCGAGGCGGCAAAGGCGGTCGTCGTCGGCAGAAGCAGCGCTCCCGCCGAGCCGGCGAGAAACTCTCTACGGCTGATATCGCCAGTTGCAGCGCTCGCACAAACCGAACGCGCATTTCCCGAAGCTTCTGCCATGGAGGTGGGTCTGCTCGCAACCATTGGGTGTTCGCGCACTCGGTTGCGCGCGATCTCATGGTCCCGATCTTACGTTCGGTGCTGCCCTCTCGGCCCGTGGAAGTAATTTAAAGTTAACTTCAAACGCGACGCGTCACGCCGCTGCATAGCTTCTATGCAACAACGCACCGCAGCGGCAGACGGGGACGCAAATGTTTCACTTCGAGATCTCTTCCCGGCGACATTCGCGGGTGAATCGCTTGAGCGAAGACTCTATCGATCCGGCCGGGCTAGAAGCGACCGATTCCGACGCCTCGCCTTCCGAAGCGGATCGCGCTGTACCGCGCGACAGAGATTCCAAGGCACGGCAGAACATCGAGCGGGTCACAGCCCTGCTGCAGAAGATCCAGCCTGGACTCGTTGCCGGCGAGGTTGCGCCTGGCGCACGCGAGGTCGAAGCGCCATCGGGGCGGCGGCCCCTGCTGCTCGCGTTCGTCATCTGCGCGCTGGCGTGGCTCGCGCTGGCGCTGATCCTCTGGTGATCAGCGGCTAATCGTCAGACGACGATCGGGCGCTTAGTGCGCGTTGCGATACGCCTTGGGCGATAGCACCGTGCGCAGCAGAATGGCCATATCCCGCATCAGAGACCAGTTCTCGACGTAGAACAGATCGTAGTCGATCCGCTTCTGCATCTTGTCGACGGTGTCGGTCTCGCCGCGCACGCCATTGACCTGCGCCAACCCGGTGATGCCCGGCTTCACGTTATGGCGCACGGCATACCGCGCGATGATGCGTTCGTACTGGCGGTCATGGGCGAGCACGTGCGGGCGAGGACCGACGAGTGACATCTCCCCACGCAGCACGTTGATGAGCTGCGGCAGCTCGTCGATGTTGGTCGAGCGCAGCCAGCGGCCTATGCGCGTGATCCGCGCGTCGCCCTTCTTCGCCTGCTCGACCACCGGGCCGTCATCCATGGTGGTCATGGTGCGGAACTTGATGATGCGGAACGGCCGCTGATTGAAGCCGTAGCGGCGCTGCAGGAAGAACGCCGGGCCTTTGCTGTCCAGCTTGATCAAGAGCGCTACGACAAGCAGGAACGGCGAAATCAGTATCAGGCCGAGGAGCGAGGCGACGACGTCGAAGGCGCGCTTCTGGAACTGCTCGAAGCTCGTCAGCGGCAGCCGCACGAGCTGCAGGCTCGGGACGGGGCCGACGCGCTTCAGCTGAGCGTTTGCGTATTTGCGCACGGCATAGTCCGGCCCGAGATGGACCTCGACCGGCAGCGAGAGCAGAGATTCGACGCATCCGTCGATCGTCACCTGATCCGACCACGACGTCAGGATGTAGATCGCATCCGGCTCCAGCTTGCGGAGGCTGGGTAGCACACTCGCCAGTTCGGTCTGGAGCAAGCGCTTGCTCGGGCGGGTGCCTTGGCCGGGCTCGCTTTCGCTCAGAAAGCGGCAGCCGACGATCTCAATGCCGCTGGCGAGGCGATCGTGCTTGGCGAGGAACTGCTCAACCTCGTGGGCTGACCCGACGAGGAAGATGCGCTTGGTCGCGATCAGTCTGGCGCCCGTCGACCGGCGGACCAGGAGCACGGTGGCGAAGTCGAGGAGAAGCAGCGCTGCGAGGCCGCTGACGTAATAGAGGATGAGCCAGCCGCGCGAATAGATCTCGGTCTGCTTGAGCAGGAAGCCGACCATCAACAGGATGATGAAGCTGACCGTCCACAGCTGCGCGATGCTGCGCGCGTGCGGCGCCCGATCGAGGTAGCGGCTGAGCTGGAACTGTCCGCGGAACGCTTCGGTGATCACCACCACGGCAGCCACCACGGCGCCGATGCGGATGAACATGCCGACGTCGCCGGGCTCGCCTCGGCCGAAGACGTGGTACGTCACGCCGCTCAGCACCGAGGTGGCGATGATCGCTGCGGCGTTGCAGACAACGATCGCGATCGTCAACGCGTCGCCCATCAGCTTCTTGCGGCTGCGCGACTGCGGATCGGCGGCAGACGGCGAGATCAGCGTCAGGCTCATTTACTGTCTTTCCCCCCGGTTCGGAGCACGTCGAGAAGGCATTCGGCCGGCTCCGATTGCGCATTCCATGCGCGCATATCGATGCACCAAAGTGGCAACTTCAATCGGACTTCGGGGAGGTGCTTTCGGAGTAACGTTAACTGGTGTTCCAGATTGAACTGGACCCCTCCTCGTTCAATGTCGCCGCACACACACACCTGCGGGGCGATGACCAAATGCTGATGCGCGCGGGCGGCGATAGACGCAATCCAGGGCCGTCCGGGTCCGGCAATCAAGGTGGCAGCATCACCGGCGCGATCGATCTCAAGCCTCTTCTGCAGCTTCTGCGCTGGAACGCCGGGCGCATTGCCGCGTGCGCGGTGATCGTTTCCTGCATCGCCGCCGCTTTGCTGTTCGTGATCCCGGCGAGCTTCACGGCGACGGCCGTCGTTCTCCTCGATCCGCGTGAGACGCGCGTCACTACTTCGCAGCAGGTGCTCCCCGGAATCGGCAACGATGCGGCCGCGGTCGAGAGCCAGGTCGAGGTGGTGCAGTCGACCGCCGTGGCGCAGCAGGTGATCGCCAAGCTGCATCTCGATCAGGATCCGGAGTTCGGTCCCGGATTGATCGAGCGCCTGCTGACCGGCGCCGGCTTCAAGTCGACGGTATCACCGGAGCAGCAGCAGGCGCGCCTGATCGAGAAGTTCCAGAAGAAGCTGAGCGTCAAGCGCCGCGGCCTCAGCTACATCCTCGAGGTCGGGTTCTCGCTGAACGATCCCGACAAAGCCGCGCGCGTCGCAAACGCCGTGGCGGAAGCCTACATTTCGCAGCAGCAGACGCTGCGCAACACGCTCACTGAAGACGCATCGACGTGGCTCGACGGGCGCATCGATGCCCTTCGCCAGCGCCTGCGCAAGTCGGAGCAGGCCATTGCCGACTATCGCGCGGCCAACCACGTCGTGGACGTGAGCCAGGGCAGCAAGCTCATCCAGCGCCGCCTCGAAGACGTGTCACGCGAGCTCGCGGTGGCGCAGCTGCGTAAGGCGGAAGTCGGCGGACGGCTGCAGCAGATCGACGCCGCGCGGAAGGCGAAGGGCGGCACAGCAGCGCTCGCCGAGATGATGCCGTCGGCGACCATTGCGACGCTGCGCGCCAGATACGCGGACTATGCCGGGATCGAGGCGCGCTACAGCACGCAGTACGGCCGCAAGCATCCGCTGCTGGTTTCGGTGCGCGCCCAGCTCGCCGAGCTGGAGGCGCAAATCGGCCAGCAGGTCGAGCGCGTGATCGCGGGCATGCGCGATGATTACGCCGCGGCGACGCGGCAGCAAGACGCGCTCGAGGCGGAGATGAACAGCCTCAAGGGGCAGTCCGAGACGCTAGACCAGGTCGGGGTTCAACTCGGCACTTTGATGCGCGAGGCGGACGCAGATCGCGCGCTATTCAATCAATACCTCGGCCGTCTCAAGGAGACGAACCAGGAGCAGACGCTGCGGTTCGACAACGCCCGCGTTGTATCGCCGGCGCTGCCGCCGCTGAAACCCGGCCGCCCATCGGCGCTCATTCTGCTCGCGGCAGCCGGCTTTGCGGGTCTCATGGTCGGGTCGGCGGTTTCGATATTCTCGGAGAACTTCCGCACCGGGCTGCAGAGCGCGCAGGAAGTCGAGAGCGCGCTCGGCGTTCCGTGCCTGGCGATCATTCCGGCAGATGGCGGGCGGTTATCCAGCGGCGCGGCGGAACGAGCGCGCAGCATCACCGCGCTGGCGATGCGTCTGCGCCGCTCATCGGGCCAGTCGGGCAAGGTCGTCGCGGTGACGTCGGCGCTGGACGGCGAAGGCAAGTCGTCGTTCGCCAAGGACATTGCGAGCGCCGCAGCCGCCTCAGGCGCGCCGGTGCTGCTGCTCTACGCCGATCAAGCGGCGGCTGATGCCTCGGTGCCGCAAGTCTCGGCGCAAGCGCTGCGCGAGGGAGACGTTAGCAAGATCGGCGGGACGCTCTTCGCGGCGCGTCTGGGTACGGAGATCACGGCCGCCGCGCTCGCAGAGATCGGACCGCGTTACGACCTCATCGTCGTCGATGCGCCGCCGCTCATCCCGACCGGAGGAAGCGCGGCGATCGACATGGCCGACCGTATTGTCGTCGTGGCGCGCTGGAACTCGACCGACAGAGCGGCTGTCGCGGATGCCATCGCGATGCTGGCGCCCCTCGGCGACAGAGAAGCGGGCGTCGTGCTCGCCGATGCGTCGCCCAGGTGGTATCGCCTGTTCGTGCAGGGCAAGTACACGCCCGCGCGTGCACCGAAGCGCCTCGTTCCCGCATGAACGCACCGATCAATCTGACCACCACGCTCGTCGAGCGTGAGCGCATCGCGATATCGTGGCTAGGCGGCTTGCCGATCGCCGCCATAGACCGCCAGGAATCGGCGGCGATGATGCTGCGTGTAGCGAAGCTCGCCAGGGGCAGCGGGCGTCAGCCCGCGTTCATCACCTCAGCCAACGGTCAGGTCGTCTCGGAGTGCGCACGCGATGCTTCACTGCGGGCGCTGATGCTATCCGCCGACCTCATTCACGCGGACGGCATGCCGCTGGTCTTCGCTTCGAAGATGAAGGGACGCGTGCCGCTGCCGGAGCGGGTCGCGACCACCGACCTGTTCCACGACGTGGCGAAACTTGCCGAGGGAACGGACGCACGATTCTACCTGCTTGGCGCTGATCCCGAGGGGATCGAGACGGCAGTCGCTAACATCCGCAAGGCGTATCCGGCGCTGAATATCGTCGGGTACCGGCACGGCTTCTTCGCCGCGGATGAAGAGAACGCGGTGGTCGATGAGATCAACGCGGCAGCGCCAGACATTCTCTGGGTGGGCCGGGGCGTTCCCCTCGAGATCGCATTCTCGGTCAGGCAGCGCGACCGGTTGAGAGGCGTCGGTCTGATCAAGACGGCAGGCGGACTGTTCGACTACATCTCGGGCAAGAACTCGCGCGCACCGGACTGGATGCAGGCGACTGGGCTGGAGTGGCTATACCGGCTGTGGCTGGAGCCGCGGAGATTGTTCGTGCGCTACGCGCTGACCAACCCGCACGCCGCGTACCTGCTGCTCAGCGGCTCCGGGCCGAACCCGTTGCCGCTCGTGCGGTAGCACGGCGCAGCAGAGCTGGTCCGCTGCGCCCCGTACCCGAAATCATTCCTCAATAGTAGTCGCAGACCCAGCGCCCACGGCGCAGGTAGCAATCGTCGCCGTACCCGTAGCCGTAGTCTCCGTAGGGGCCGAAGGCCGCAAAGCGGCGGCCGCGGAAGTTGTGGTTATAGCCGCTGCGATAGCCGCGGATGCCTCCGGACCGGACACCTCCGCCGTAGAAGTGACCGCCGCCGCCATGGAATCCACCGCCACCGCCGTGGAAGCCACCGCCTCCGCCACCGTGACCGCCTCCTCCACCGAAGCCGCCACCGCCGCCGCCGCGTGCCATGGCGCCCATCGTTGACAGGCCCATCGCGACGGCCGCGATGCCGCCGATGATGATCGAGTTTTTCAACATTGCTCTCTCCTTCGCATTCGCGCGACCGAGTTGCCGCGCGTCTGGTTGGGAGTTCGGTATCTCGTGCGAAGCGCGCAATGGCGTGCGGCGGAAGACCTCGTTAAGTCTCCCGACGCAATTGCCCGTGGAATGGCGACCTTACGGATTCACAAGGCAGCGGTAAGCGCGTGGACATCAACGACGGCGGCTCGCACTATCGCCATCTCGCCTTTACACACGCGCTCGATGCGCGGTCTCCGGTTCGCTCTGGACGACCGGGCAGCTCTGGTCGCGCGACCAGTCGGCGAAGCTCGGGTAGTAGATGCTGACGCCATCGTAGCCGGCCCTGACGGCTGCAGCCGCCGCGAGGGCCGCGCGGCCGCCGGCGTCGCACAGGGTGACGAGGCTCTCGCTCTTGTCCAGGCCGGCCTGAGCCAGAAGTTTTGCCAGCTCGCCGGCGGGACGAACGCGGCTGCCGTCGAGCAGCTTAGCGTGCGGCAGGAGCTTCGAGCCTGGAAGATGTCCGCCGCGCGGGTTCTGGCGCAGGTCGTCGCCGTCGTATTCCGCCGCCGTGCGCGCATCGAAGATCGCGACGTCGCTTTCGAGCTTGTCCTTCAGATGGTCACGATCGATGAGGCCGACGGCGCCCTTACCCGGGACCGCCTGGAACGCGTGCGTCGACGTTGCGGGCGGCGCGACATCGATCGCGTCGCCGAAGCGCTCGATGGCCGGCCAGCCGCCGTTCAGGATAGAGGCCTTGAGGCCGAAGTACTGAAGGATGAACCAGACGCGCGATGCTTCGATCATGCGGCCGTCGTCGTACACGAGGACCGGCAGATTGGCGTCGATGCCGAGAGCAGCGATCTCGCGCTCCCAATAAGATGCGTCCTCAAATGCCGCGGCGCTCGACCGCGCCTTCGGCTCCCATGATTCGACCGGGACGCGCACCGCGCCCTTGGCGTGGCCGTCTTCGAAGGCGCCGCGACCGCGTGCATCGAGAAGGGTAACAGTCCCCAGCTCAGGCAACACGGTCGGCTCGATGATGGGATCTACTGCCATTTTTTTTACTCCACACATCTGCTCTGAAAAGCGGTCTGTCGGCTATAGGCGCCAGCATCGGCGTCGCTAATCAATAAAAACAGCAATGCTTATTCGCGTGGGCAGAAAGCCGCCGAACGGGCCTAAGTGGCCGGCGCAACGTGCGCGCGATTTGCATATGAGTTTTGCTTCGTTGCTATCGGACGCTCAGTGCGTAGCTTTGGCTGCGATACGACACGCACGGAGCTGAGCACGATGTCGCCTCCAACCTACAGCGCCGATGAGATCCTGCTGCTTCGGCAGGCCTTTGACGACGCGCTGACGGTGATGATGCGGCGCCACCTCGATATCCCCACGGCCTCGATGGCCCGAAGGATATTCGAGGCGGCCAGCACGGGCGAACGCGACCGGATTGCGCTGCAGCGTGCAGCGCTCGGGAGCTTCGCCCAGCTATCGTGAAGTCCCACCCGGCTCTCGTCGCGTGTCGCGTCGGCGTTTCGCTTTCCATCTTGCTTCTTCCCAAATAACCTTCAGAGCCCCGTCACCACGGGGCTCTTTTTTTGGTTGAACGGCGAAAATAGGCATCGGCGCGGAAATGCTTTGCTGAATTTCATATTGGTCAAACCGAGGCTTTCCGGCGCATGAGTCGGGTCGACAATGGCAGCCACGGCTCCAGACCCAAGCACGCACCATGCTCACAGCAATAGACTACTGGATCAGCTGGTCGATCATCGGCGCCCTAGCGGGCACGCTGTCCTATCTCACGCGCCGCCCGCTGACGGAGTCTCTGTTCACGCGCATGTTCGACGGCATCCTCGGTGCCGGTGTCGGCGGCGAGATCGTGCGCCGGTGGGATCCGGCTCACGCAAGCTCTGCGTTGGGACTGCTCGGCGCGGCCACCGGCAGCATCCTGCTGCTCTACCTTTTCAGCCGCCTTCGTCCAGCCTGAGCAACTAGATCTTCAGATCGATCGCCGCTGCAGCGACGCTGACGGCGCCGGGCCGGTGGTCCGTCTCGAACTCGGCGAAGTGCAGCGCGGCCGCGCGCGAAGCAAAGATGCCGCCGCAGGCGCCTGTCGTATCGACAGCCACCCACTGGCCACGCGGATTCTGGCCAACACAAAAATGTCGGCAGGCGCCGGACGGCCTTTGCCAACTCATTGCCCGTTCTATCGACGTATCTCCTCGTCTCAGACACGAGGCGAGACGTGGCCGCGCGCGCGTTGAGACGCGAGGTGATCACAAGGCGCAAGGCGTAGGAATCTCATAGCCGCGCAGGCGCCAAGGGCCCGAGACGCCGGCACTTATGAGATTCCTATAAGTGCCCGCCCCCCGTCACCTCGAACGGCCATGCGGTCGATGGCAGATACACGTCGCTTCGCGGCAGTGCCCGAAGCTGAACGGAGGCATCCAATGCTCGACATTTTGCTCATTGGCCTCGGCCTGGCGCTGTTCGCCGGGACCGTCGCCTACGCCTACGCCTGCGACTGGCTCTGAAGGAGAACGCCATGGTCTTCGACTATTGGCTCGCCGGCATCGTGACCGCCGGGCTGCTCGCCTACCTCGTCTATGCGCTGCTGCGCCCAGAACGCTTCTAGGAGGCTGCCATGACAATCAATGGCTGGATACAAATCGCGCTCTTCTGCGGAATCGTCGTCGCGTTGGTAAAGCCGCTTGGCTGGTACATGACGAGCGTCTTCAGCGGCGAGCGCACTTTCCTTTCACCGGTGCTGCGCCCCGTGGAAGCCGGGCTCTACCGGCTCGGCGGCGTCGACGAGACGCGCGAGCAGGATTGGCTGACCTACGGCGTCGCCATGCTGCTGTTTCACGTCTTCGGGTTCCTGATCCTTTACCTGATGCTGCGCGTGCAGGGGTTCTTGCCGCTCAATCCGCAGGGCATGTCGGCGATGCCCGAGGCGTTGTCGTTCAACACCGCCGTCAGCTTCATCACCAATACGAACTGGCAGAACTACGGGGGCGAGAGCACGCTGTCGTATCTCACGCAGATGCTCGGCCTGACGCACCAGAACTTCCTCTCGGCAGCGACCGGCATCGTGCTTGCCGTGGCGCTGATCCGCGGTTTTGCGCGCGCATCGGCCCGTACCATCGGCAATTTCTGGGTCGATCTCACCCGCTGCACGCTCTACATCCTCGTTCCGCTGTGCATCCCCATCGCGCTGTTCCTCGTATGGCAGGGCATGCCGCAGACGCTCGGCGCCTATGTGGACGCAACCACGCTGGAGGGCGCGAAGCAGACCATCGCGGTCGGCCCCGTTGCCTCGCAGGTCGCCATCAAGATGCTCGGCACCAACGGCGGCGGCTTCTTCAACGCCAACGCAGCGCATCCGTTCGAGAACCCGACAGCGCTGTCGAACCTCATCCAGATGGTCGCCATCTTCGTGCTCGGCGGCGCAATGACCAACGTGTTCGGCCGCATGGTCGGCAACCAACGGCAAGGCTGGGCGATCTTCTCGGCGATGGGCGTGCTGTTCGTCGCCGGCATCGTGCTCGCCTACTGGGCGGAGGCGCACGGCAACGACATCCTCAACTCCATGGGTCTCACGGGAGGCAACATGGAAGGCAAGGAGGTCCGCTTCGGCATCGCGCTATCGTCGCTGTTCGCCGTTGTCACCACGGCCGCCTCGTGCGGCGCGGTCAACGCGATGCACGATAGTTTCACCGCGCTCGGCGGCATGGTGCCGCTGATCAACATGCAGCTGGGCGAGATCATCATAGGCGGCGTGGGCGCGGGCCTCTACGGCATGCTGCTGTTCGTGATCCTCGCAATCTTCGTCGCCGGACTGATGGTCGGGCGCACGCCGGAATACGTCGGCAAGAAGATCGAGGCCAAGGAGGTGAAGATGGCGATGCTCGCGATCCTCATCCTGCCGCTGATGTATCTCGGCTGGTCGGCGGTCGCGACGGTGCTGCCTTCGGCGCTGGCCT
>CALRVN010000084.1:0-11835 GCA_943371625.1 Hyphomicrobium sp. CS1GBMeth3 | reverse complement strand
CTTTGGCTGCAACTGAATTCACTCCGATCGCGTCGGCGGCAGGCGGGGCGCTCATCGGCGTCTCAGCCGTTCTGCTGATGCTCTTTAGCGGGCGCATTGCCGGGATCAGCGGAATCGTCGGGCGATTGCTGCCGCCTTACCGCAGCGGCGGCATCGCGGAAGCCGCCGCCTTCGTCGCAACGTTGATAGCGGCGCCGCTCGTTTATCAATGGGTGACGCACGAGCCGGTGGTGCAGGCGGTGTCGGGTAACATTCCACTCATGGTCGCGGCGGGTCTGCTCGTCGGTTTTGGTGCGGGGATCAGCGGCGGGTGCACGAGCGGGCATGGCGTCTGTGGCCTTTCGCGATTGTCGCCGCGCTCGCTGGTGGCGACGCTTGTGTTCATGGCGACCGGGTTCGTGACCGTGTTCGTCCTGCGCCATGTGATCGGGGGTTGATCATGAACCTTCTCGTGCACGCCATTGCCGGACTGATATTCGGGATCGGGCTCGTCATCTCCGGGATGGCGAACCCCGCCAAGGTGCAGAACTTTCTCGACCTGGCCGGGACCTTCGATCCGAGCCTCGCATTCGTCATGGGCGCGGCCGTGCTGGTCACCTTCATTGGCTATCGCTTCGCGTTCAGCCGGCCGGCGCCGGTTCTGGACGGGAGCTTTCAGCTGCCGACGAAGACCGCGATCGATAGCCAATTGGTAATCGGAGCCGGGCTGTTCGGCATCGGCTGGGGACTGGGCGGTTACTGCCCGGGGCCGGCGCTGACGGCGCTATCGCTGCTCGCCCAGGGCACTCTGGTCTTCGTGCCCGCTATGCTGGCGGGTCTTCTGGCGGCGCGCCTCGTCCGCCAATCCTAGCCAAATTCCTGGTCTGTGCAGGGACAACTTCCCAAGATATTCGGCATTGGGGGGAGTATAGAGGATAAACAAAAGAATGGATTAAACATTGCACGCTCTAATTGCGGCCGGTGCGGGCCCGGAGGGCGCGGTGTTTTCCAAATTTGCGGGTGATCGGCGTTTATTGATGCGCCCTCCATCGGATGGAGGCGGTTGCTCAATCGACGCGACGGTCGAGGCGGCCCCGCACTTTCTCACCGATCGCCTCGCGGGGTACCAGCAGGCCCTCGAAGAGCACTTTTGCATCACCGTCACCGACATCGCGGGCAAGCTTATCGAGGTCAATGAGCGCTTTTGCCAGGTCGTCGGGTACTCAGAAGCCGAGCTGACGGGGCAACACTACGATCTGCTCTGCCCGGGGTGGGACGACGGCAGCATCGAAAGGATGTGGGACACCGTCCAGAGCGGCAAGACTTGGCGCGGCCAGCTGCGCGACCGCTCGAAGACCGGCGAGGAGGTCTGGTTCGAGTCCATCGTCATTCCGCGCTTCAACGGCGAGGGGATGATCGAGCAGTTCATCACCATCAGCACGGACATCACGCCGATACGCGCGCAGGCGGTGACGCTACAGGCGATGATCGACTACTTTCCGGGCGGCCTCGCGCTGATCGACCGGAATCTCAACGTGGTCGCGACCAACAAGCTCTATCGCATCCTGCTTGAGCTTCCCGACGACCTGTTCGCCGGTCCGGTCACGAAGCTCGGGACGCTGGTGCGCTTTCGCGCCAAGCGTGGTGACTATGGTCCACAGCCTGTTGAGGATGCGGTTGCCGAGCGGCTGCACATGCTGCTCAGCCCCGTGCCGCTCATTACCGAGCGCAACGAGGTGACCGGCAGAGTTCTGGAGATACGCTGCGTTCCGGTTGCCGGCGGCAGTCACCTCAACATTTATCTCGACGTTACGGATCGGCGGCGGGCCGAGACGGAGTTGCAGCGCGTCAATGCAACCTTGCAGGCGTTCATCAAGCACGCGCCGGCAGCGGTGGCGATGTTCGATTCCGATATGCGCTACGTCGCCCACACCGATCGCTGGGTGCACGACTACAACCTCGAAGGCCAGGCGCTCATCGGGCGCAGTCATTACGACGTGTTTCCCGAGGTGCCGGAGCATTGGAGAGACAAGCACAAGCGTATTCTCGCCGGCGCTACCGAGACGTCGCCCGAGGAAGTGTTCAACCGCTCCGACGGATCAACCAATATCATTCGCTGGGAAGTGCGTCCGTGGCATCTTCCCGACAACCGCATCGGCGGCATGATGATGCTGACCGAGGAGATATCCGAGCGTAAGCGGCTGGAGCTGGAGCTATGGAAGCTCGCTAAGCAAGACAGTCTCACCGGCCTGCCCAATAGATTGCAGTTCCACGAGCAGCTCGAGGCAACGCTTCAGTCCGCGAAGGAGGAGGGCGGCCAGTTTGCTGTCGGGCTGATCGACGTCGACCGGTTCAAGGAGACGAACGACATCCTCGGGCATGCGGCCGGCGACGAGCTGCTGAAGGAAGTCGGCCGGCGGCTGCAGGTTGCGGTTTCTTCGTATGGCCAGGTGGCGCGCCTCGGCGGCGATGAATTCGCCGTGCTCATGTCGACGGACGGATCGCCGGGGGCTTTGAGCGCCGCCATCGACGCGATGTTCGACGCTCTGCGTCCGCCGATCACTGTCGGTGGGGCGCAGCATCGCTGCACGATCAGCCTCGGGATCAGCCTCTACCCGTCAGACGCGCAAGGCGCGAGCGAGCTTTTGAAGAACGCCGACCTTGCTCTTTATCGCGCCAAGGACCTCGGCCGGGACCGGTTCCAGTTCTTTATCCCGGAGATGCGCGCGTCGTTCGAAAGAGCCTATCAGCTGAATCGCGACATGCAGCGCGCCGTGAGCAACGGTGAACTCGAGCTTTACTTCCAGCCGATCGTGTCTTTCGAAGCGACGCAGCCGGTCAGCTTCGAAGCGCTGCTGCGGTGGAACGATCCGCGGCGCGGGGTGCTGACCCCGTCCGACTTCGAAGGCATCTTCGACGATCCGAAGGCGGCTGCCGACATCGGCAAGTGGGCCGTGGGGCAGGCACTGCAGCAGGCTGCATCGTGGCAGCGATCAGGACTCGACTTCGGGCGTATCGCCGTGAACGTGACGTCGGCGGACTTCGCGCTCGGGACGTTCGCCGATTTCGTATGCGCCATGCTCGAGGAGGCGGAGCTCGCTCCGAACCGTCTGTGCATCGAAGTGACGGAGCGCGTGTTCCTTGGACGCGGGGCGAGCGGCGTGGCGAGCGCGCTGCAATCGCTGCATGATCTCGGCGTAGAGATCGCGCTCGACGACTTTGGAACCGGCTTTGCATCGCTCTCGCACCTCAAGAAGCTGCCTATCGACCGCCTGAAGGTCGACCGGTCGTTCGTCCGCGACATGGAGACGAACCCCGACAACATGGCCATCGTGCGCACGATCGCGCATCTCGGGCAGAGCCTCGGGATCAAGGTTACGGTGGAGGGCGTGGAGTCGATATCCCAGCTGACGCTGCTACGTGCCATGGGCTGCGACACGATGCAGGGCTACCTCTTCGCCCGGCCGATGCGTAGCGGCCAGGTTCCAGGCTTCATCAAGCGGGATCGTGCCCTGAGCGCCTGACGCCGATCGCGGCGACTTGACGAACCATCGCCGTTGCCCATTGTGCCGCCCTGAGTGGAATATCGGATCAGGTCGGGCATGGATGCAGCGTGGATGACGGCCCTGTGCCCGCAGCCGTCGGAGCGCCATCGAGCGGCGGCGGAGGCGCGGCAGAACGCGTTGACGAAGCCGCCTGGGTCGCTCGGCATCCTTGAAACGCTCGCCATTCGCCTTGCTTCGCTGCAGGAGACCGAGCGGCCGCGTGCCGGCAACGCGCGCATCATCCTGTTCGCGGGTGACCATGGCATCACGGCGCAAGGCGTATCCGCGTATCCGTCCGCAGTCACGGTCGAGATGCTGCGCAACTTCGCGCGCGGCGGCGCGGCTATTTCCGTACTGGCGCGAGAGCTCGGCGCCGACCTCGACGTCGTGGACGTGGGTACGCTGGCAGATGAGCCGGTTGCGGGCGTGGTGACAGATAAGCAGAGGCGGGGAACGCGGGATTTTTCGCTCGAGCCGGCGATGACGCACGACGAGTTGGAGTTTGCGTTCGAGGCCGGGAAGCGCGCGGTGCTGCGCGCCGCCGAGGAAGGTGTCGACGTCGTCATCCTGGGCGAGATGGGGATCGGCAACACGACCTCGGCAGCGGCGATCGCTGCAGGGTTGCTCGGTGTCGACCCCTCCGATGTCGTCGGTGCCGGCACGGGCATCTCTGCGGAAGGGATGAGCCACAAGGCGAGCGTCATCGAGGCGGCGCTGAAGCTGCACGACCTCGATCGCGGGGCGCCCGCGGTGCGGGACGTGTTGCGCAGCGTCGGAGGGTTGGAGATCGCGGCCCTGGCCGGAGCCATAATCGCGGCGGCGCAGGCGCGTGTTCCCGTGCTTGTCGATGGCTTCATCGTGTCGGTGGCGGCGCTCGCTGCCGTGCGGCTCAATCCGTCGTGCGCGCCGTGGCTCATCTTTTCGCACCGCTCGATGGAGCGCGGTCATCGGCTTGTGCTCGACGCACTGGGTGCCGAGCCGATCCTCGACCTGAAGCTGCGGCTTGGGGAAGGCTCGGGCGCTGCGGCGGCGTTGCCGCTGTTACGGCTAGCGTGCGCGCTGCATTCTGGCATGGCGACGTTTGCCGAAGCGCAAATATCGGGGCCGGGCGTCTGATGCTGGTGCATCTGCTCCGCCACGGTGTGACGACGATGCCGGATCGGCTGCTGGGGCGCACCGACGCGCCGCTTGCGTCGGCCGGCTGGATCCAGTTCGAGCGGCAGACCGAGCGCCTCGCGGTCGACGCCATCGTTACTTCGCCGAGGCAGCGGGCGCGGCTTCCGGCCGAGGCGCTCGCGGCGTCGCGCGGACTGCCCCTCAGCATCGACGACGATTGGGCGGAGATGGATTTCGGCGACTGGGATGGACGGGTGCGCGCGGAGCTGCATTCCGACGAGGCGGCCGCGGGCAGCCTGATGGCGATGTACCAGTCGGACCAATCGCCCGGCGCGCCGGGTGGAGAGGATTGGCCGGCGTTGCAATCGCGCGTCGGGCGGGCGATGGATCGTCTCCTGGACGGCGGTGAAGGCTCGCGCGTGCTCGTCAGCACTCACGCGGGGCCGATGCGCGCGGCACTTGCTCTCGCCACCGGCATGCCGTTCACTAGCCTGTGGGCCATGCACATCGGTCTTGGTGCGCGCTTGACGCTGCGGCTTGGGCGGGATGCCGCTCAGGGGCGGTGGGGGGAAGTCATCGAACTCGTGCAGGCATGAGCGTCCAGAGCCACATCCGATCGCTGTCGCACGCGGTGCAGTTCCTGACGCGCCTGCCGGCGCCGCGTATCGACGTGTTCGATCCGGCCGAGCTCTCGCGGGCGGCGCTGTGGTTTCCGCTAGTCGGCGCCGTCGTTGGCGTGATCGTCACAGCCGCGCTTTGGCTGGGTGCGCTTTCCTCGCCATGGATCGGCGCGCTTCTCGGGCTCGTCGCGTGGGTGTGGGTGACGGGCGGCCTGCACCTCGACGGACTGGGTGATGTCGCCGATGCACTCGCCGGGGCGCACAGGTCGCCGGAGCGGTTTCTGCAGATCTTGCGTGATCCGCACGTGGGCGCTGTCGGTGCGATGGCCATTGCGATGCAGCTTATCGCCAAGGTGGTGCTGCTGGCGCAGCTCGCCGCTGCCGTGCCGGCGCAGGCGCTGCTGGCTCCGCTGGTGCTGATCGCGGCCTGGGCGCGGCTCGGGCCGGCAATCTGGAGTCTTTCCGTGCCGCCTCTGGCGGCTGGGTCGGGCGAGCTTTTTGCCAAGTATCTCGACCCGCGCGTTGTTGCGGTGGAAGTCGCTGTCCTGGCGCTGCTGAGCGCATGGCTGGCGCCCGTGACGTTCGCGGCGGTCTTCGTCATCGCCGGGATCGCCCTGTACTGGCGGTTCCGGCTGGGCGCGGTGACCGGCGACTGCCTCGGAGCCAGCGTCGAGGTGACCGAGACGATCCTGCTTCTTCTCATCGCGGCGCGAATGGTTTAGCTTTTGGCCCAAGGTCGGCGTCGAGCCGCAAACTCGCTTGGATAGGGACTGGGGACTTATGGATACTTCCGCCAATGGCGCCGAGCGCCGCCTGCTGTGGATCGCGCTGCTGACGGGGGCGACGCTGCTGGCGACAGGTGTATTCGCCTGCGCTGTGCCTTTCGCGGCGCTGGCCGCGATCGCGGCTCTCGACACCGAGCGCAACGACGGTCTGCTGCTCGTGGTGGCCGTGTGGCTGGCGAACCAAGTCTATGGCTTCACCATGCTCGGCTATCCGCACGAGGCGCAGGCTTATGCCTGGGGCGTAACAATGGGCCTGGGTGCGATTGCGGCGTACTACGCCGCGCGGGCGGCCGTTTCGGCGCTGGCTCCCAAGAGCGCGCTGCTGGCGGTCGCCGTGGCGCTGCCGGTTGCTTTCGCTGTCTACGAGGCGGCGATCTTCATCGGTACGCTGTCGATCACGCGCGGTGAAGGCGCGTTCAACAGCGACGTGATCGCGTACGTCAGCCTGGTCGAGGTGGTGGCGTTCGGCGCCCTGCTGATTGCACACCGGCTCGCGGCTGCGGTTGGCCTCGTCAGCCCGAATGCGGTCGAGCGCGCGGTTTAATCGGCGCTCACTTCAAGTCGAGCGGCAGGCCGGCCGCCATAAGTACGACGCGGTCGGCCACCGCTGCTACCCGCTGATTGAGCCGCCCCTGGGCATCGCGGAACGCGCGACCCAGCGGCGTTTCGGGTACGAGACCCAGTCCCACTTCGTTCGACACGACCACGAGCGGGCCTTTGGCGTCGGCGAGTGATGCGACAAGCCGCTCACTCTCGCTTTCGACATCACGCCCAGCCAGCATGACGTTGCTGAGCCAGAGCGTGAGGCAGTCAATCAGCGCGGGATCGCGCAGTTCGGCAATCGCAGCTGGCAGTTCCAACGGCACGTCGCGGGTCTGCCAGCGTTCGTCGCGGCGATCACGGTGGTGGGCGATGCGCTCGCGCATTTCGTCGTCGAAGGCCTCGGCCGTCGCCACGTAAGTCCAGGGCGGCGGCGCCTGCATCAGCAGCTGCTCGGCATAGCGGCTTTTGCCAGAGCGGGCTCCGCCGAGCACGAATGTAAGGCGCGGCAGGTCGGTCATGGCGGATGGGGCAGGTCTCGAATTGGGTTGACGGGGGAAGAGGCCCGCACTTATCAAACCGCTCAACCCTTCCTGCAAGGGAAAATGGAATTTACGCAACCGGCTATGCAGCTTAGCTCGGCAAGGTAAGCGTCAGATGTCAACATCCTCAAGGAGCGCGCCGCCGCAGTTCGACGATGCCTTTCGCGCGGGGCTCGAGGATCTCATCTGCTGGCGCCGGGATGTGCGCCGGTTCAAGACCGATCCTGTGGATGGGGCGCTGATCGATGGCCTGCTGGAGCTGGCGTCGCACGCGCCATCGGTGGGGTTCAGTCAGCCATGGCGCTTCGTGCTGGTGGAAAGTGCGGACTGCCGCGCGGTCGTGCGGGCGTCGTTCGAGCGGGCCAACGCCGAGGCGCTCTCGACCTATGCGGGCGAGCGGCGCGGCCTTTACGCAAAGTTGAAGCTGGAAGGTCTGTCGACGGCGCCGGTACAGCTGGCGGTGTTTGCCGACGAGGAGACTTCGGCGGGCGAGCGGCTCGGCAGCCGCACCATGCCGGAGACGCTTTGCTATTCCGTGGTCGGGGCTGTGCAGACGCTGTGGCTTGCCGCGCGTGCGCACGGGTTGGGGGTTGGCTGGGTGTCGATCATCGAACCGGACGTGGTCGCGAGGGCGCTCGACGTGCCGACGTCGTGGAAGCTCATCGCCCATCTCTGCATTGGCTGGCCGGAGGAAGAGCATCTCGATCCGGAACTCGAGCGGCACGGGTGGCAGGAGCGTATCGACGCGCGCGGGGTCGTCCTGCGGCGCTGAGCTATTCCGCGGGTGCGGCGAGTCGCGGAGCGGCGCTTGCCTGGGGCTTGTCCTTCGATAGGCGGCGGATGACGACGTAGAACACGGGTGTGAAGATCAGGCCGAAGACCGTGACGCCGATCATGCCCCAGAAGACGCCGGTGCCGAGCGCGATTCGCATTTCCGCTCCTGCGCCCGTCGCGATGTAAAGCGGCACGACGCCGAGCGTGAAAGCGAGCGACGTCATCAAGATAGGGCGCAGGCGCAGCTGGCAAGCTTCGACGGCGGCCTGCACCGTGTCACGTCCCTGATCCTCGAGCTGGCGCGCGAATTCGACGATGAGGATGGCGTTCTTCGCCGCCAAGCCTATCAGAACGATGAAGCCGATCTGGGTGAGGATGTTGATGTCCTGGCCGTGCAGCACCACGCCGAACAGCGCGCTCAAGAGGCACATGGGCACGATGAGGATGATGGCCAGCGGCAAGCTCCAGCTTTCGAACTGGGCTGCGAGGGCGAGGAACACGAACAGCACCGACAGCGCGAAGATGTAATAGCCGGTGCTGCCAGCCTTCGCTTCCTGGAAGGACAGATCGGTCCATTCGTACGTGATGCCTTCGGGCAGCGTGCGCTTGGCAAGGTCGGCCATCAGCGTCATGGCTTGCCCGGTGCTGACGCCGGTTTGCGTGGCGCCGTTCACCTCGACGGTCGGAAAGAGATTGTAGCGCGGGACGCGGTCGGGTCCGGTCTGGAAGCGGAAGTTGACGAGGTTGCCGAGCGGCACCATCTGGCCGCTCTCGTTGCGCACGCGAATGCGACTGACGTTCTCGGAATCGACGCGGAAGCTGGAGTCGGCCTGGGCGGTTACGCGGAAGGTGCGCCCGAACATGTTGAAGTCGTTCACGTAGGCCGAGCCGAGGTAGATGCGCAGCGCTTCGAAGATCTCGCTCAGCGGAACGTGGAGCATCTGGGCCTTGGTGCGGTCAACGTCGACGTAAAGCTGCGGCGTGCCGGTGGAGTAGGTGGTGAAGGCGTTCTTGATGCCGGGAAGCTTGTTGGCCTCGGCAATGAAGTCGTTGGCGACCTTTTCGAACTCGGCGGGCGTCATGTTGGCGCGGTTCTGCAGCCGCATGGAGAAACCGGTCTGTCCGCCCATGCCGCGCACCGGCGGAGGGATGGTGACGGTTGTCTTCGATTCCTCGATGGCGTTGAGGCGGCGGGTCATCTCGTCGGCGATCTTCTCGGCCGTCAGGCCCTGCTCGGCGCGCTCGCGGGCGCCGGTCATCACAGCGTTGATCTGGCCCTGGTTGCTCGAGTTGGAGCCGGTGGAGCCAGAACGGCCGGTGTAGACGTTCGTGTGGGCGATGCCGGGCGTATCGAGCACCATGCGGTTGGCGCGGCGTACGACTTCGTCGGTTCGCTGCAGCGAGGCGCCCTGCGGCAACTGCAGCGACACGGTGATGATGCCGCGGTCCATCTTGGGGATGAATCCGGTGGGTGTGTGGATCAGCAGCCAAGTGCCGATGCCGAGCAAGGCTGCGTAAAGGACCAGCACCACCGGCGATATGGTGATGGCGGCGCGGATCACGCGCGCATAGCCGGCGGCGAGCTTGTCGAAGGTCCAGTTGAAGGCCCTGAAGAACGCGTGCACGGGGCGCATGAGCAGGCTGTCGTGCTCGTGGCTGGTGTGCGGCTTGAGGAGGATAGCGCAGAGCGCCGGACTCAAGGTGAGGGAGTTAAAGGCGGAGATGATCGTCGCGGTGGCCACGGTGACGGCGAACTGGCGGTAGAAGGCGCCGGTGATGCCGCCGATGAAGGCGGTGGGGATAAACACGGCGCTGAGCACGAGGGCGATTGCGATGAGCGCGCCGCCCACCTCGTCCATGGTCACGCGCGACGCTTCGAGGGGTGACAATCCTTCCGCCAGCTTGCGCTCGACGTTCTCGACCACGACGATGGCGTCGTCGACGACGATGCCGACGGCGAGCACCAAGCCGAACAGGGTCAGCATGTTGATGGAGAAGCCGAGGCCCTGCATCACCGCGAACGTGCCGATGAGCGAGACGGGGATAGCCACGAGCGGGATGACTGTGGCGCGCCATGTCTGCAGGAACAGGAGCACGACGACGACCACGAGGATCACGGCCTCCATGATCGTGATGTAAAGCTCGGAGATCGACTCCTTGATGAACTCGGTGGGGTTATAGATGATGCGGTACTCGAGCCCCTTGGGGAAGCGCTCGGACAGGCGCTTCATCTCCGCCTTGATGGCGTCTGCGGTGTCGATGGCGTTGGAGCCGGGCTGCTGGGTAATCGGCATAACCGTTGCCGGATAGCTGTCCTGGTAGCCGTAGGTCGAATAGCTCAGCGCGCCCAGCTCGACGCGGCCGACGTCCTTGACGCGCACCACGCGGCCGTCGGAGCCGGTTTTGAGGACGATGTTCTCGAACTCGGCCGGCTGCAGCAGGCGTCCCTTCAACTGCAGCGACATCTGGAATGCGCCCATGTTGGGCTGAGGGGGCTGCCCGAGCGATCCGCCGGCGACCTGCAGGTTCTGGGCGCGCAATGCCGACAGCACTTCGTCGGCGGTCATGCCGCGCAGGGCGATGCGCTCGGGGTCGAGCCAGATGCGCATTGAGTATTCGCGAGACCCGAAGAGGCTGACGTCGCCCACGCCGGGAACGCGCGCCAGCTCGTCCTTCACATTGAGGAGCGCGTAGTTGGAGATGTAGACCTGATCGTAGGTGTTGTCGGGCGACACGAGATGCACGACGAGCAGCAGGTCGGGCGAGCGCTTGTTGACGAGGATGCCGTTGCGGCGAACCTCCTCTGGTAGACGCGGCTCGGCGACGGCGATGCGGTTCTGGACCAGCACCTGCGCCTTATCGATGTCGGTGCCGACGTCGAAGGTGATGTTGAGCGACATGTTCCCGTCGTCGGTCGACTGGGAATACATGTAGATCATGCCTTCGACGCCGTTGACCTCCTGCTCGATGACCGAGGCAACGGTGTCGGCGACGGTGACGGCGTTGGCGCCTGGATAGGAGGTTGTGACGGAGATGGTCGGCGGCACGATCTCGGGGAACTGCGCGACTGGCAGCGTGAGATAGGCGATCGTCCCGACGATCAGGATGACGAGCGAGACGACGGACGCGAAGATCGGGCGGGCGATGAAGAAATGGCTGAACCGCATGTCAGGCTATCTGCCTCACCGCTTTGTCGGGGCGCCGTCGCCCGCTGCAGCATCGGAGACAGTGAGTGGCGTACGCTTCGGCACGATTTTCTGGCCTGCGCGCACGCGTTGCTGGCCGCGCACGATAACCCAGTCGTCGGCGTCGAGGCCCTTGCGCACGACACGCAGGCCGTCGTCCAACGGGCCTAGATCGACGATACGGCGCACCGGGACGTTGTCGTCGCCGACGACGTAGACGAAGCGGGTTGCCTGGTCGGTGCCGATGGCCTCGTCGGGCAGCAGCAACGCGGAGTATTCTGGAGAGCCTTGCAGGCGTACGCGCGCGAACATGCCGGGCGAGAACAGGCGGTCGGCATTGGCCAGGATGGCGCGGGCGCGCAGCGTGCCGGTGCCCTGGTCGAGGCGGTTCTCGAGGAAGTCGAGCTTGGCGGCGTGTGGGAAGCCCTTCTCGTCAGGCAGGCCGAGACCTACCGCTGCGCCCTGCATGCCGGTGGTGCCCTTGCCGCTCGCCTGCGACATGCGCTGGTATTTGAGCGCGTTGTTCTCGCTGACGTCGAAGTAGATGTAGATCGGGTCCTGCTTGACGATGCTGGTGAGGATGGTCGAGCCCGAATCCGATCCGCCACCGCTGACGAAGTTGCCGGGCGTCACCAGCGTGCGGCTGATGCGGCCGGAGATCGGCGCGGTGATGCGGGTGAAGCTCAGCTCGAGCTCGGCGGCTTTGACGCGCGCCTCGTTCACCTTCACGAGCGCTTCGGCGTCGCGCA